>DATMXZ010000345.1:0-3500 GCA_035561235.1 Ignavibacteria bacterium | reverse complement strand
GTTAAGCATTCTCAATATATAATATTCATTCTCGCGAAAGCGTAACTGAAGTCTTTCTTAACGCCTTTCGTGATATTATCGTCGAGATTGTAAACGTAAGAAAGCGTAAATGTATAATTTCTAATAGGTATGAATCTGAATGTCAGTCCGATATTGTGGGTATTGACTCTTTCGCCGTCAAGAAACGGCGCGTCGGGATTGTCGATTTCGTCTCTGAATGCGTAGAGCACGTCGCCTCCGACATTCCTTGAAAGATTTCCCGATTCATCGTAAATGTTGTTTCCCTTGCGAATGAACCTGTATTCGATTCCCGCCCTTCCCCAGTCAGAAATGTTATAAGCAAGCCTCGAAAATATTTCGTCCGCATTAGGACCGATTCTGTGCCCGAGGTTTAGTCCGTACGCCGTGTAATTGTTCTTTATGTCATAATGAGAGTAAGTGTACGGTCGGATTTTTGTATACTCCAGTTCAAGAGAAAGGTTTTTTATAGAAAGAGGTTCAAAGATGAACGTGCCGAGTTGATACGCGATTTTTTCTCCCCTGTCGGTTTTCCCCGTCAGGAAACCGAATAACTCATCGTCATCAATAAAAAGCGTGCCTTGAAACTCTACGTTCTTAAACAAACTTGTTTGGAAATCGAGCGAGAAAGCCTTATTGTCTCTGTCCTGCAAAGATTTCTCCGCGAAGGTCCAGAACATTATGGGGTTCAGGTACGCGAATTCGATCCTTCCGTTATACACTATGTTAGTGGAAATTCCGAAATCAAACAAATCCGGAAGAGAGATTTTTAATCTTTGGATGGATAAATATTTTGTGTATCTTTCGTTCCTGTACTCTGAGAAATATCCTACGGTTGAAGCGTACATCGCCGTGTAACGCACGACGCCGTACTTGACGTTCAGTTTCAGAAAATCAAGGTCAGGATTTTCACCTGAAAGCAGCGTCTTGCTTCCGTACCCGTACCCTAGAGTAGTTTTCTCCCTGCCGAACTGAATTGAAATGCCGAACTTGTCGAGCGGCTCGATATAATATTTCAGGTATGCGGAAGTATAGTCGTAATTCCTGAGTTTTTCCGTGTCTTCATTAAACTTGAAATCGACTTTCATTCTCGGCTCCATAAATGTTGCAAGGTCCTTTTGCGCGAACATCGCGCCCTTGCCAAGGTCGAGATAATATCCGAGGTGGTTAAAAAGCGTTCCGCGCGCCGCAATACCGCCGTCCATCATCACTGTATTTATCTTGCTGTCGGGTTTTATTTCATGACCTGTGTATACATTCCCCAGGCCTTCGATGTAAACATTATTCCCCGTACTGCCCGCGGAAAAAAGATACTTCTGCTTGTTAGAGAGAAAACCGTCAAGGTTGTCGAAAAATTTTCTGCCGCTGCCGAACATTCTCCAGGTGTTTGAACTGTTCGATTCTTCAGGAATATACTCTACCTTGTATTTATCGAGGAGTTCCGAATCGGTCCTGCTAAGTTCGGTTCTTTTCGCATCAACTCTTTTGAGAAAATCCGCAACTTCAAACCTCGAAAGGTTAGGATTGTCGTCGTCAAAATGAATCAGTTTCTTGACGCTCATATTTTTGAGAAAATCATAAACCGGAAACGACAACGGAACATTTTCAACCTGAGAAATACTCAGGACCGGCATTAACAAGACTATTATGATAGCGGCTATTTTTTTCATAAGTCGGGTAATTTTACAGAATGGAAAATAGCAAATAATAAAACGAAATTTCAGTGAAATTTGCAAAGGCAGTTGTTACCTGAAAATAACGGCAAGGACACGGGATATCCTATTCGTAAAAACATCATAAATATCAATTGATCAGTTCTTGATATTTTTCTAATATCCAGGGTCTGTGGAAGAACAATTTATCATCGGACGCAAGCGGGTATAGATGCTGAATCCCCTTTCCATTATTCTTTTTCACGCGCGCGAGTTTGTTGACGTGTTTCAAGAACCTGAGCACGTTATCCGCAAGCCCCTTTAATTCAGTTCTTCTCTGCAGAAAATGCTTAATTGTATCCGTCATCGGATAAATGTTCCTCAATTCGTTCAATTCATAATATACAATTATAAGAACTGTTTTGTTAAAAACATATTGAACAAAACCGTGAGGCTTTTCCTGCAGCAGGAGTTTCTTTGCTTTAAGAAAATTCCCTTTTTTACATTCAACCATCGCCCTGCAAAGGCATACAGCAGGCCGCCTGGTTATTTCATCCATCTTACTATCGAATTCCAGTATAAGATTTTCGGCGAGCGGGATATTATTGAACTCCAGGGTTATGTTTACAAACGTAGGTAATAGCCTTGACTGGATTACTTCGTGCCTTCTGAGAATTCCCCTGTTGTAAATCTCCTTGATAATTTCATAAAATTCCCGAATCGATTTCGAGTCTCCCGAATTCAACCTGCCTATCAGCATCAGAATCAATGCTTCGTACCCCGACTGAAGTTCATCATCACTCAATTTGTTCTCTTGCTCTATGAGGTATTCAAGCAACACGTCCACGTTTTTTTTCGATGACAATCTGCCGGACGCGTTAACAAAAAGGTAGAGCGAATAAATACCAGGATACCTGTTCTTAAAAACGGATTGATTTTTCCGAATATACGCGACTGCCCTCTTGACGCTGGCATATTTTTCGCCTCTTTCATCCTGCCTGTAACCTCCAAGCAGATTGCTGCAGTATTCGGATAAAATATTTTGTATCATGAGTAATTCTGTCAAGCGTGTTCTTTCACCTTGTATGCGCCTGATGCTGGAGTCGTCATTCCTGCTCTTGAACAGAAGCAGTTCTTCCCTGTTGAGTCTAAGCCGGTTAAGGACATCCGAATAAATTTTTACATTCCTTTGATTTTTAATGCTGTCGATATATTTGAGTTGCTGTTCGAAATATTTATTTACTTTTCTCTGACGAAGTTCTTTCGAGAGAAATATAATACTGCTGAAAGTGTCTTTCTCAAGGTTTCTCAGGAAAAGAAATTTTTCAATCTGCTTCGTGAAATCCGAAAAAGTTTTCCGGGAAAACCTGCTTCCTTTTTCAATGTCGAATTTGTTGTGTTGAACAGAATAAATTACAGTCCAGAGGTTTTTAATTTGAGATTCGCCGGCTTTGACGGAATAGTTTATAAAATCATTGAATCGTTTAAGTTCAATCCTGCTCAATGATTCAAGAAGTACGTATGACTTAATTTTCTTCATTGAAATTGATTAAGTTACAAACGCTTATTTTTATCTTGAATAATAATGTCGGTTGATATATACCTTTAAAAGCGATTCACTTATAAGCGCCTTAAAAATATAATCATTATTTCCCACACTCCTAGATACTGAAGATAATGCAAAATAATCGTATTATTTATTTTATGCAAGACACCGTTACAATACCCGAAAAAAATCACAGCAAGATACATTCCAGTAAATTTTTATTTATGAATATTTAAGGTATTCTTGTTGACAGAAAGTTAAAGCAGAAAGTGAAGTATATTATC
>DATMXZ010000344.1:0-3275 GCA_035561235.1 Ignavibacteria bacterium | reverse complement strand
ATTTAAAACTATACCTCACGTATGCCTGTACCCAATTACAAGAGTAAGGTCGTATCAGCAGAAGAAGCTGTCAAAGTGATTAAGTCCAATGATAGAGTTTACCTTCACGCCAACAGTGCATTTCCCGATGTGCTCGTTGATGCTATGTGCGATAGATATAAAGAACTTGAAAACGTCAAGGTCGCTCACCTGACTACGTTCCATAAAGCCCCTTATGTTGACCCTAAAATGACTGGGCACTTCGTGCACGAAGCATTGTTCACTGCGGGAAATGTTCGCAAGGCTGTTAACGAGGGCAGGGCGGACTGCTATCCCGTGTTCCTTTCCGAAATCGGCTGGCTGATGGAACTCGGAAGAATGCCGATTGACGTCTGCATGCTCCACCTGTCGCCTCCCGACGAGCACGGTTACTGCTCATACGGAGTCAGTAACGAGGTCTCGAAAATTGCTGCTGAAAACGCGAAGGTCATAATCGCCCAGATAAATCCCCAAATGCCCCGCGTGCTTGGCGACAATTTTATTCACGTCAGTAAACTTAAACATATAGTAGAAGTCGACAGACCGCTTCTCGACGTACCGATGGTTGACGCGAACGCTTCCGCGGAGGAAAAAGATATTTACAGACGGATTGCAGAACACATCTCGTCTCTTATTTCAGACGGCGCTACGCTGCAGATGGGAATCGGCGCAATTCCCGACGCGGTGCTCCCGTTCCTTAAAGAAAAAAAGGACCTCGGAATTCATACCGAAATGTTCTCCGACGGTCTTATAGAACTTATCGACCTCGGTGTTGTCAACGGCGAGAAAAAAACATTTCTCCCTAATAAAGTCGTAGCGTCTTTCGTTATTGGTACGAAAACCGTTTTCGATTATATTCATAATAACCCCTTAATCGAATTCCGCTCGTCGAAATTCGTAAATGACCCGGTGAACATTTCCAGAAATGACAATATGGTCTCCATAAATTCCGCGATTCAGGTTGACCTCAGCGGTCAGGTCTGCTCTGACTCTATGGGCACGAGAATATTCTCAGGTTTCGGCGGACAACTCGATTTCGTCCGCGGCGCTATGCGCAGCAAGGGCGGACGCTCGATTCTCGCTTTCCCGTCAACCACTAAGAATAACACGATTTCAAAAATCGTCCCGATGCTCACCGAAGGTTCAGGCGTAGTAACGACACGCGCCGACGTGATGACCATTATAACCGAATACGGCATCGCAGATTTGTACGGGAAAACTCTGCGTGAGAGAACTAAACTTCTCATCGACATAGCGCATCCCGATTTCAGGGAAGAACTCGAACGGAAAGCAAAAGAGTTCAAATGGCTCTGGTAAAGAGACATAAAGCGGTAGTTTTGGCAAGCGGCGGTATGGACAGCACCCTAACCGCCGCGTTTGCTTTTGAAAAATTCGACCTCGCGTTCCTCCACGTCAATTACGGACAGAGGACCGAAAGCCGCGAACTTAAAGCGTTCCACGACGTCGCTGATTATTACCGCGTCAAAGAACGATTAATTACCGATATCGGTTATCTAAAAAAGATAGGCGGCTCGTCTCTGACTGACAGGAAAATTAAAGTCGCGAAGGCGGACCTGAAGAATAAAAGCGTTCCCGCGACTTACGTGCCTTTCAGGAACGCGAACCTGCTTTCGATTGCAGTGTCCTGGGCTGAAGTTATCGGCGCGCGCAGCGTTTTCATCGGCGCCGTCGAAGAGGACTCGAGCGGCTATCCCGACTGCAGGAAGGAATTTTTTAAAGCGTATGAAAAAATGATTTCGCTCGGAACTAAACCGGGAACGAAAATTAAAATTGAAACTCCGATAATAGATTTTACGAAAGAAAAGATAGTAAGGTATTCTTTTAAAATGAATGCGCCGCTTCACCTGACCTGGTCCTGCTATTCGTCAGGGGATAAAGCGTGCGGCGTTTGCGACAGTTGCGCTCTCAGACTTCGCGGATTTCAAATGGCGGGGAAGATAGACCCAATCCCTTATAAGAAAATTTTAAAGTATTAACCGTGGACACAAAATACTCTAAATTTCTAAGCATCGTCGCTGCCCTCTTTCTCGCGGGCTTCTCGTTCTTCATTATGAAAGAACTGCAGGCGATTCTTCTGCCGTTTTTCGTTGCGCTGATTATTTCTTTCCTCTTCGCGCCCTTCTATGAGTTCCTGAAGAAAAAGAAAGTACCGTCCTTCGTGGGAATTATTTTAATCGTTCTCATCATTCTTATAATTGCGAATATATCAAGCGTCTTCGTCTATACGAGCATTATCGCCTTTAAGAATGATGTCCCGAAATATGTCGAGAAAAGCCAGATGCTCATTAATTCGACGCTTGTGTATTTTGATAACCTCGGAATTCCCGAATCGTACAAGCAGTCGATGAACATCACGAATTTCCTCAACGGCGAAAAGATTGCGGGCGTAATTACCGATTTGATTTCGGGAATCGCGGGCATATTCACGAATTTTGTCCTCATACTCATATACGTTATATTTCTTCTCACGGAATTTGGAAGCATTCGCCGCCGCGTCGTGAAAGCGTTCTCAGCCGAGAAATCAAGGAAAATCACGGAAGCCCTCGGCGACATACTTTTCGACGTCAGGAAATATATTGTCGGAAAAACATTGATTAACTTCTCGCACGCGCTCACGATTACTATCGTGTTCTGGATTTTCGGACTCGACTTTGCAATACTCTGGGGTCTGCTCACGTTCGTGCTCGCGTATATCCCGAACATCGGCGCGTTCATCGCGACGATTCTGCCGTTCCTGACATCGCTTATGCAGTACGATAATTTCGTTACGCCCATCGTCCTGCTCGTCATAATGGCTGTGGTCGGAAGCGTGTTCGGAAACATAATTGAGCCGAAAGTTCTCGGCGACAGACTGAACCTCAGCCCCATACTCCTTCTGTTCTCGTTGATATTCTGGGGCTACGTCTGGGGCGTCGTCGGTATGATTCTTTCAGTGCCCGTTATGAGTATGATAAAAATAGTTCTCAGCAAGTTCGAAAGCACGCGCTCCGTCGCGATTATGATGTCGTACGAGGTCAGCAATAAAGACGACGCGCACCAAACCGAAATAGAGTTCAAAGAATAAAAATTAGTAGTTAGTAGTTATCCCGACAAGTCGGGACGCAAAGAACGCGGAATTTAGTAGTTAGAATTTAGTAGTTAGAATTTAGTAGTTAGCACCTTTTTTGTCATCCCGGCGAAGGCCGGGACCATAAGCAATAACGTTCTTTGTCATTCACACGAACGCGGGATATAGA
>DATMXZ010000343.1:0-6026 GCA_035561235.1 Ignavibacteria bacterium | reverse complement strand
TAAAATTAAGAGTAAAGTATAATAATATGCGGATACTTTTTTCTATCCGTGTAAATATACTTGCCGCAGAATGATATGTTTGCTGCCTACTTATTTAAATAATATTCCCAGGGCACGGATGATGCATGCGTGTTAGAAACGGAATATTCCCGCCTGCCCGGTGTTTTTGATGTTACTATGTAAACATCGTGATTCCAGTGCTTGTTTACGCTCATCGAGTAATTATAATATACCGTATCGACGTTCTGTCCGTTCGGTACGTAGCAAATCGAATGTCCGGACATGTTCGAGCCGCTTCCGTACGCGTGGTAATACATCGTGTAAGTCCCGGTCGAATCGTTTCCGACTTTTTGTTTCTTTCCCCTTACTGCGCCCTTTATGACTCCATCCTTGTGAATCTCAAAAACGGTATTTACATCCTTAAGTCCCGTCTGGGATATAACAATGCTGTCGAAACAGTTCACTGAACTGTAACTCAGCGTCCTGTCGTAATACTTATCTTCAAGCGGCGGCAAATGTATTGTGAAACTCCCGTCAATTCCAATAGCACACGAATCGATTGCTGTCTTTGAATACTTCACGCTCGGAACCGCGTAGAGTATAAGCGAATATCCTGCTCCGTATGTCCAGTCCGGAAGCGCCTCACTGATTGTGATTGTACCTTCCGGCCAGTTTATGCTGTTGTTAGGCGAGGTTGAATCATCACTGCAGGATGATACTAATAATAAGATGATTACAAAAATTAAAGAAATAACCTGTTTCATATTTCCTCCTGATTGAATAGTTTATTTTTTAATTCATTGCGTATTCCCAGATGACTCCATACTGAGGGTCATTATTTGAATAGTTGTAAAGAGTCTTTAATTTGTTTGTGCCTTCTATCAGTATAACAATCTTAGTCCAGTCCGCTTTTGTGTTAAGGTAATAATCGTAAAACCAGAAATGAGTCGAATCATTGTTCACGCACAGTTTGTTTCCCGTAATCGTTCCGACGGAACTGAATGCAGTAAACTTAAGGAAATATGTCCCGTTTGTGTCGTTCCCGACTCTGTGAACTATGTTTGTTATGTATCCCTTGTATGTCCCGCCCTGATATATCTCGAAGTTAATATTCGCCTGCCGCATGTTGTAAGGAGAAGGATTCACGTTCATTATGCATCCCGGGTCATTCACGAGAACCGCGTCATAACAGTATTTGTCGTAAATCGAATGCAGTGTGATAGTAAATTCACCGCTGCCGCTTATTGAAGCGGTGTCTATTCCCTCTTTTCTGCTGTCATTCAACAATGGAACCTGAGCAACCGCCATTATGCTGTACCCTTCGCCCGAATTCCAGTTTGCCAGAGTCCCCGTTACGGTCATGGATATTTCCCGCGGCGGTCCTTTTATCAAGTCTGTAGATGAATCCTCACAAGACCATAATGCCAGCGCTGCGGGCACGGAAAGTAAAAAGAACCAAAGGTACTTGACCATACTTCACTCCCGTTGCTTTAGTAAATTATTTGTTAAATATTAATCAAAGTTTCTATTAATAACAATAGAAATATTTTCAACTAATTTTATTCCTTACATTAATCTCTCCGGACCTGGGGAAATTCAATACTATCATTACTGCCGCAAACAGGAAACCTGCCGATGCGTAAACGATGTTGAGATTTATAAACAGGTTCGCAGTGATGCAAATTAATCCCCCGAGGTCGCAAAGCGCGAAGGGCAGTACGTGAGCGTTGAAATACTGCGCGGCGAAATTCTTATCGTCCACTTTTTTAATAAGAATTTTCTTCAGGAACAGGGAGCCAGTACAAAGCGCAGCGCAAAATACAAAACTGATGTGGTTCAGGTACGCGTATTCGGGATTCGTGTTGTCGGTCGGAAGAAATACACCGAATATATAAACAAGAAAAACCCCTACGAGAATCGCAATGCCGAGTATTCTTGTTCTCCTTATTACGAACATCCTGTCTATTTCCCTTACTGTGTCGTTATTCATAATTAATAATTTGTTTGTTGATAAATTTAGCATTATTTTTATTAAAATTTTATGAAATTAAATGAAAGAACGTAAAGGCGTAAACAGCCCGCAGCCGCTGCCCGAAGATGAAAAGGACTTTGTATCGCTGATTAGACCGAAAGTATTTTCCGATTTCACCGGTCAGAGAAAAGTCAAGGAGAACCTGAAAGTCTTCATTCAGAGCGCGAAGAAACTGAACGAATCCCTTGACCACGTGCTGTTTACGGGACCTCCCGGACTTGGCAAGACAACGCTCGCTAACATTATCGCGAATGAACTTGATTCGGATATTATAAGCACTTCAGGGCCAATAATCGAGAAACCCGGAGACCTCGCGGGAATGCTTACAAAACTCAAAGACAAGCAAATCCTGTTCATCGATGAAATTCACAGAATTCCGAAAGTTGTAGAGGAATTTCTGTATTCGGCTATGGAAGAATACAAACTCGACATTATAATAGATACGGGACCCGCTTCGAGAAGCATTCCTATCAAACTCGAAAAGTTCACGCTGATTGGCGCAACCACAAGGCAGGGACTTCTTTCGTCCCCTCTCCTTGACAGGTTCGGAATAAACTGCCATCTCGATTACTATACTACGGAAAACCTCGTGGATATTGTTAACCGCTCCGCGCGTATTCTAAATATCAAAATCAGCGAAGACGGCGCTTTCGAAATTGCAAGAAGAAGCAGGGCGACACCGCGTATCGCGAACAGACTCCTTAAACGGACGCGGGACTTTGCTATTGTAAAAGGAAACGGTACAATTGATAAGAAGATAGCCATCTACGCGCTTGAATCTCTCGGCGTCGATGAATTCGGACTCGATTCAATTGACAAAAAAATACTTGAGACGATAATCCTTAAACATAACGGAGGTCCTGTCGGTCTTTCAACAATAGCCGCTTCAATTGGCGAAGATACAGGCACGGTCGAGGATGTTTATGAACCTTTCCTATTAATTGAAGGATTCATCAGAAGAACGCCGAAAGGCCGCGAGGCTACCCCGCTCGCCTACAAACATCTCGGAATCGCTAAACGGGGTAAAACCGGTGAAAAAACTTTGTTCGAAAATTGAGTTTTTTAATAGTATAAATATTTTTATTTTATTGAATGAAAGTTTTTAAACAAGTTATCGCGGTATTTATTTTTTCGGCAGTGATTGCCCTTATCGTGAATGCGGTGAATCCAAAAGGCGTTCCTCTCATTTTGGAGAAAAATATTTACAAGCAGGATACGACTTCAAAAAGCAATGTCGGCGATTTTATAAACGACCCTTACGATACCACGACAAAACCATCGCAGTTTTTCGGAGGGAAGAAAAACAAGCAGGGTTTCATCGAACCCGAAAACATCAGCAGTGTTCTCGCTAAACAACTATACGACAGAAAGGCCCTTTTCATTGACGCGAGAACAAAATTAGAGTACGATACTCTGCACATTAAGGATGCCGTCAATATTTCCTATATGGATTTCTATCCGAAATCCACGGCGGAACGCGTCGACGTTATGAAAAAATTCGGCAAGAGCGGCATTATTATCGTTTATTGCAACGGCGGCACCTGCGAAGTAAGTATAGACCTCGCGTATGAAATCGCAAAACTGGGATATAACAACGTCAGTATTTATAAAGGCGGTATTACTGAATGGAAAACTCTGGGTCACCCGGTCGAAACCAATATGAAATGAAGAATCTTTTATACAACAAATATTTTCAGTTAGCGCTCCGGTTCATAATCGGCGCAACTTTTATCTACGCGTCAGTCGCGAAATTATTCCATCCCGCTGAATTCGCAAAAGCGATTCTCAGGTATGATATGCTCCCCGTTTTCATCGTGAATATACAGGCAGTTATAATGCCCTGGTTGGAATTTTTTATCGGTTTGCTGCTTATTTTGGGCATTTTTAAAAAAGGTACATCCTTGTTGGCTTCGATTTCGCTCGTCGTCTTTTTAATCGCTCTGACGTCCGCTTCCGTCAGGGGGCTTGATATAAGTTGCGGTTGTTTTTCACTTGAAGAAACGTCTTCAAAAGGCGATATTCTGTTCAGGATAATTCAGGATATTTTCATGCTGCTGGGTACGGTCATAATCTATCTGTTTTCCGGGAAACCGAAAACCGATGGAACAAATCCGCCGGCGGAACAAGTTTAATATTTAAAGGAGATATTTTTATGCAGAATTTTATTAATTCAAAGACAGGCAAAACATCGTATTTCATAATCGGCTTTACTGTCGTGCTGACCATAGTATTTCTCGTGGTCAATAATTCGAAACTCACCGCTTCCTTAAAAGCGCCGAAAATCGTTTTTAAGGAAAACGTACACGACTTCGGTAAAGTGCCGAGAGGTCCGGAATTACAGTACAACTTCAGGTTCACGAATAAAGGCAACTCAAACCTGAATATTGAAAGAGTCCAGACTTCTTGCGGATGCACCGGCGCGACTGTAGGCGAAAAATCCGACTACGCGAAAAACGAGAGCGGCGAGATTAAGGTTAATTTCAGCACACAGGGAAGAGAAGGGCGTCAGGAAAAAACCATAATCGTTTATTCGAACGATCCCCAAAACCCGCAGGTTGTTCTAACGGTTAAATGCGATATTGACCCTAACATGGATTATTAATTCAGATTTCAATTCATAAAAAGCCGTCCTGTGACGGCTTTTTTTATTTCAGCGCTAACTTTCTTTTTTTCCATCTTCCCTCTTTAAACCACACCGACATTATTAGTCCCTTAATTACGACGGTAACACAGATTGCTATCCATATCCCGGTTAATCCCCATAATACGGAGAACAAAGCGGTCAGCGGAATTCTAAGAAAATTTAGGGGAAGTCCGACTATTGCAGGCGGCAATGAATCACCCGCTCCCGAAAATGCGCCCGATAAAATTACTTCCGCGGCCGAAAATATCTGCACGCAGGCGGCTATCTTATTGTACACGGACGCTGTCGCTATTACCTTTTCGTCGTTAATGAAAAACCGCGCCACCTCTTCCGAAAAAACAAAAAGCAACGCTCCGTAAACAAGCATTAATGCCGAAGCGTATCCGAGAATCTGCCACGCTAATTTCTCCGCCCTGTCGGGATTTCCCGCGCCTATATTCTGACCTACCAGCACTGAACTCGCGAGAGAAAATCCTACCGTAATCTGATACGCAAGCGATTCCGACCTGTGACCTATGCCCAGCGCCGCAATAGCGTCGGGTCCGTATTCAATTACAAACCGCGATACAAAAACATATATCAACGAAAATCCTACACCGTTCAGCGCGATGGGCAGCCCAATTCTGAATGTCTCCTTTATTATCCCTTTATCAAACCTGTAATTCGTGATTTTATCTATTAATTTTCTCCGCTTCAGAATATATAACCCCGTCAGAAACGCCGTTAGAAACGCGCTCAGTGTCGATAGAGCGGCTCCCGTAATTCCTAAAGGAGGAATAATGCTGAACCCGAAAATGAATACGGGCGCAAGTATGAAATTCAGCGATACGCCAAGCGAAAAAAGCATGAACGGTGTCTTCGTATCCCCGTATCCCCGGAATATGGCTGCCGTCGTCGAGAGCAGCGTTATGCAAGGGAATCCCAGCAGAAGCATCACGAGATAACTGTTGCACAAACTTTCCTGTTCACCGGAAATGTTCATTAGCGAATACAGTAACGGCAGAAGAGGAATAAGCAGTAGGCTCAGAAGTATCGTATAGAGAAATGTATTAACAATATTGTTCGCGGATATGCGCCTCGAAAGTTCCTGATTGCCCCCGCCCGTTGCCTGCGCGACGAGAGCGTTCGTTCCGACCGCGATTTTTTCTCCAAGCGCAAGAAATCCCCAGACCAAAAACGCGGCGGATGTAAGCGCCGCCAGCGGAACACTCCCCATTTTTCCGACCCAGAAAGCGTCGACTATTACAAATAGCGAACGTATGACCGTCTGAAGAACGGCCGGACCCGCGAGCGTTAATATTATTTTTCTGTCTGACACTTATGATGCTGAAAATGACACTAAAACTATGA
>DATMXZ010000342.1:0-9505 GCA_035561235.1 Ignavibacteria bacterium | reverse complement strand
ATATAAAGGAGTAAATTTTATGGATTTAGCATTTTTTGCAGCCGGCATCGGAGCGGGTTTGGTGGTAATCGGAGCCGCTTTCGGAATTGGTAAGATAGCAAGCGCGGCGATGGACGCGAGCGGTAGAAACCCCGAGGTCCTCGGCGATATCAGAACTTCTATGATTATCGCGGCGGCGCTTATCGAAGGCGTTGCGCTTTTCGGTCTCGTTATCTGCATTCTGCTTGCAATTAAGAGTTAAACTCTGAAACTTTTAATATGATGTTAATACTATTACATAACATAGTCTTTGGTATATTCCTTTCGGGCGGAGACGCGCACGATAAACCGTCGCTCCTGTCCGTTAACCCCGGACTGATAATATGGACAATCGTTGTCTTCCTGATATTCCTCTTTCTTCTGAAGAAATTCGCTTGGGGTCCGCTTATTAAGGCTCTCAACAACCGCGAAGAAACTATTAAGAATGCTCTCGATAACGCCGAGAAGACTAATAAGGAAACGGCGGAGATGTTCGAGAAGAACAAGAAGGTTATCGCGGAAGCGAACGTTCAGGCGTCCAAAATTCTTAATGACGCCCGCGAACTTTCGGCTAAGATTAAAGACGAGATTGTCTCTAAAGCCAATGAAGAGGCGAACAGGAACATACAAAAAGCGAAAGAGCAGATTCAGTCGATGAAAGACACCGCCCTCGAATCGATGAAGGACGATATTACCGACATCGCTTTCAAGGCCGCGGAAAAAATAATCGCGAAGAATCTCGACAAGAACAAACAGATGGATATAATCGATGAATTCATGAACAAAATTCCGAAAAACTAAATGCAGACCAAACTAATACACAGGTATTCGGGAGCATTGTATCAGGCTTCTGTCGAAGAGAAGAAAGTAAAAAAAGTCGCTGCGGACTGCGCCGGCATCCTTGATATTATAAACGCCAGCGCCGAACTGAAACTGCTTTTAAGAAGCCCGATAATCGATAAACTGAAAAAGGAAAAAATTATTTCTCAATTGTTCAAAGGGAAAATATCCGTATTGACACTGAATCTCCTCATGCTCCTTGTAAGGAACGGCAGGGAAACTAACACTGCGGATGTGCTTCGGGAATACCTGGATATGCTCGACGAGAAAGAGGGAATAATCAAGCCCCTCTTCACTTCGGCTGTATCTCTGACGGAAAAGGAAAAAACTAAAATCAAGAAAGATATCGATAAATTCACAAGCAAGAATTCAAAACCCGTTTTCGAAACGGATTCCGGGCTCGTCGGAGGCTTTACGATAAGAATGAAAGATTCGATAATTGACGGCAGCGTGAAGAGACAGTTGGAGTTGATGAAAAAATCTTTGAGAACAAAATCAAAATAAAGAATTTTAACAGGAGTTTTTAAATGTTGGATATAAAGGCTGGCGAAGTATCAGCGGTAATACTGAAACAACTTTCCGGTTTCGAAAAGGAAGTTGATATATATGACGTCGGGACGGTTCTCTCCGTCGGCGATAATGTGGCGAGAGTTTACGGTCTCTCAAACTGCCAGGCGAGCGAACTCGTCGAATTTCCGCACGGAGTATTCGGCGTTGCTTTGAACCTCGAAGAGGATAACGTGGGATGCGTTCTTTTCGGTGAATCCCATCTCGTTAAGGAAGGCGATACGGTTAAACGAACGGGAAAAATTATTTCGATTCCCGTCGGCGAGGAAATGCTCGGCAGAGTTATTAACCCGCTCGGACAGCCGTTAGACGGCAAAGGGGAAATAAAGACTGAAATATTTTCGCCGATAGAAAGAAAGGCTCTTGGCGTAATCCAGAGACAGGGTGTAAAAGAACCGTTGCAGACGGGTCTTAAGGCTATTGACGCGATGATTCCTATCGGAAGAGGCCAGCGAGAGTTGATTATCGGCGACAGGCAGACTGGAAAAACCGCGGTCGCCATCGATACAATTATCAACCAGAAGGGCAAGGACGTTTATTGCATTTATGTCGCTATCGGTCAGAAAGGCTCTACCGTTGCATCGGTAGTTAAAAGCCTTGAAGACGCGGGCGCGATGGAATACACGACGGTCGTTGCGGCTACCGCTTCGGACCCCGCGCCTATGCTTTATATTTCGCCTTACTCTGGCGCGACAATCGGAGAATTTTTCAGGGACAGGGGAAAGCACGCTCTGGTTATTTACGACGACCTTACAAAACAAGCGGCTGCGTACAGAGAACTTTCTCTTCTTCTCAGAAGACCTCCGGGACGCGAAGCGTATCCGGGCGATGTTTTCTATCTCCATTCAAGACTTCTCGAAAGAGCTTCGAAACTTTCCGATGAACTCGGCGGCGGAAGCCTTACTGCTCTTCCCGTAATCGAAACAAAAGCGGGCGACATCTCCGCTTATATTCCGACTAACGTAATCTCTATCACTGACGGACAGATTTATCTCGAACCGAACCTTTTTAACAACGGCATAAGACCCGCTATCAACGTGGGTATCTCGGTGTCGAGGGTAGGCGGAAGCGCGCAGATTAAAGCGATGAAAAAAATCGCGGGCACGCTAAGGCTCGACCTCGCGCAGTACAGGGAACTCGAATCGTTCGCGAGATTCGGCTCCGACCTCGATAAGGCTACACAGCAGCAGTTGAGACGCGGCGAAAGACTCGTCGAGATTCTGAAACAAAAGCAGTATTCTCCTCTCGAAGTTGAAAAACAGGTCGTGATTATTTTCGCGGCTGCGAACGGTTATCTCGACGAAATACCCCTTGATTTCATTCGCAGGTTCGAGGAAGAATTCCTTTCCGAAATGGATAACCTGCATTCCGATGTTCTGAATAACATCAGGGATACTAAGGACCTGTCGGCGGAAACAATTGCGAAACTGAAGTCGGTGCTCGACGAATTCACAAACAGGTTTAAGGATTCCTTAAAAAAATAATCTTATGACAACGAAAAAACCAGCAGATGTTGAATATTTCAGCGACGATAAACCGGTCAAGAGAATTTATACCGGAATCGACGAGTTGAAAGACGTTATCCCCGTGGATAACGACAGGAACAGGTTGAGTTTCTGCCTGAACCTTTACGTCAATAAGGAAATCAGTTCCGTAGCAGAAGCAATTCAGCAGGCGCAGCCGAAATCTTCGACGGTTGACTTCAGGAAACTTGAGGAATTGGTAACGAAAAAATTAAAAGAAAAAGGATTATAGATATAATTGGCATCGCTTAAGGAAATAAGAATCCGCATTAACGCGGTTAAGAACATTCAGAAAATTACAAAGGCAATGAAAATGATGGCCGCGGTCAGGATGCGCAAAGCGCAGGATAGGATTCTGTCCACCAGACCGTATGCTTATAAACTGAATCAGTTGATGTCTCAGATGATTGCTCTTACCGATGTCAGCGGAAATGAACTCACGAAAAGCAGGGACATTAAAAAAAGAACCGTCGTCCTCATAACTTCCGACAGGGGACTCTGCGGTGCTTTTAATTCGAACATAATCAAATTTACTGCCGCTTACATCGCTGAAATCGGCCGGGATACTGCCATCGTGACAATCGGGAAAAAAGGATACGACTTCTTCTTCAAGAGGAAATACAATGTAGTGAAAAATTTTCCTAACGTTTTTGCCAATCTAAATATTCAGCAGTCGAACGAAATTGTGAGTTACCTTAAAGACCGTTATCTCAGTGGAGAGGCGGACAGCATTGAAATAATTTACAACGAGTTCAAATCCGTCGTTAAGCAGAACATTACTAAAGACCTGTTCCTGCCTTTCGACGTTAGCGCCGCGGCTGACAAGAGCGTGACAAATCTTGATTTCATTTACGAGCGCTCGTCGAAAGACATACTCGAAGAATTGATTCCTAAAGACTTGAACATTCAGTTCTGGAAAGCCCTTCTCGAATCTAACGCTTCGGAGCAGGGAGCCAGAATGACCGCGATGGATTCGGCGTCAAACAACGCGAGCGACCTGATTAAATTCCTGAACCTCAACTATAACCGCGCGAGACAGGAATCGATTACGAATGAACTGCTCGAAATTGTCAGCGGTGCGGAAGCGTTAAGCAAAGGGTAAATTTAAGGCGGGGGAAATTTGGTTAACAACTATTTCATACTGAAATCTGAATCGTCGTTCCTGAAAACGGTTCTGAAAGGTCTCACGGTTTCGGATGTGTATTCTCCGGAAAAAGACATCATCATAATTGAGTTTTCTTCGGATTCGGGAAAACGCTTTCTTAAAATCAGCCTTGAAAAAAATCTTGAGACCCTCTTCCTCGTCGATAATTACAGCCGCCCGAAAAAGAACGTTATGAGTTTCCTTAAAACCGCTTACGGCGCGTCATTGAAAGATATCAGAATCGAAGATAAAGACAGGATTGTTTTCCTTGAAGCAGGAGAATATACTCTTGTTCTCGTTTTGATTCCGGGGAAAGGAAACCTGCTTCTCGTTAAAAACGGGGAGGTCGTTGACACCTTTAGAAACCGAAAGGATGCCGCCGGAAGAAAATTTGCCGAACTGTCGTTCGAGAAAACAGATTCTCACGCTCAAAGCGAACTTAAGAAAAAATTCGGCTACTTGGGCAAGCATTATTACGGTGAAATAATCTCGAGTTCGGTGCTCAACAGATATGCCCCGGGCTCATCTGCGACGACTCCCGAAAAAGAAGCCGAATCGCTCCTTGAAAGAATCGGAAACTCAAATAAATTCTATCTTTATAAAGACAGTTCCTATTTCCTGTCGCACGTCCCTCTGCGGAACGGGCAATATAACGAACCCGAAGTTTTTGATTCCGTAAACGAAATTATCAGAACTGCTTACACACGAATTAAGACCGAATCCCGTCATACCGCCGTTAAACAGGTCGTTACTGAATCTAAAGAAAAGAAAATCAAGGCGCTTGAAAAGCAGATTGCTAACCTTAAAGCCAATCTCAAGCACGCCGAAGATGCTTCGCAGTATAAGGAATCAGGCGATATAATAATCCAGAACATCAAGGAAATCAGGAAGGGACAAAAGAGCTACGAATTCTTCGACCTCATCTACGGAAAAAATAAGGTCGTTAAACTTAATCCGAATTTGTCGCCCGCTGAAAACGCGAACCAGTATTACGCGAAGTTCAAGGGGCTGAAAAAATCGACCGATTTGCTCGAAGAAAAAATCAGAAAATCCGAAACGGAACTTGAAAACCTTAAGAAGAAACGGGATGAAGCCTCCGCGGAAACGGATATAAGAAAAGCCGTCAGGACTATGAAAACAGAAACGAAAGAGAACGAAAAACTTCCTTTCAGGATTTTCAGGATACACGAAAAGTTCTCGGTGTGGGTCGGCAAGGACAGCTTCAGCAACGACCTGCTTACTATGAAGCACAGCAATCAGTTCGACCTGTGGTTCCACGTCCGCGGCGCCAGCGGCTCTCACACGATTCTGAAATTCGACGACAAGAACGTCGTCCCGGACAAATCACTTATTCTTAAGGCCGCGTCTGTCGCCGCTTATTACAGCAAGGCAAGAAACGCCAGAAACGTTCCCGTCGCTTACTGCGAAAGAAAATATGTAAGGAAGAAAAAAGGATTTAAATCGGGCGCGGTGGTGATGGAAAAGGAAAAAGTAGTATTCGTTAATCCGGGACTGCCGGAATCGTAATCTACATTCTTCTCTCGAGTTCCGCAATCTTATCAAGTATCTTCTTCTTGTTCTTGTGCCCCGCGCGAAGCAATAGCGTGTACGCGTCGAATGCTTCCCTGTAAAGCCCCTGCTTGACCAGTATGTCCGCGATTGTTTCCGTGATAATCTTGACGTTGTGCAATAGCGTCTCCTTGTCTTCCGTTCTGTTCTTTCCGTTCTGTGCTGTTCCGCTCGATTCGCCTTTCTTCTGGCTGCCTTTTGAAATCACGAGACTGCTTACTTCATCCTTGAACTTCCTGAAATTTTCCCCGCTCGCTATGTTCTCGAGAAAATCGTTGTCGATGAGTAGAAGTTCAGGCTCGCTTATGTCGTTTATGCTCACGCAGTTCGGCAGTTCTTCAAGTGTTTCGGAGTAATCCTCGAATTTTTCTATGTCAGATAGCATCTCGGGATAAAAAATCTTCGCCTGGCTCTGCTTGTTCTTGAATTCCTCCAGCGAGGATGCAAGCAGGTCCGCCAGCGGCTTGTCGGGTATCCTGTTCGTGATCCGGCTCAACTCGTGCTCCGCTTCGTTAAAGTATTCGAGTTTTATGAGCGCTTTTATCTTCAGGAGTTTTGGAGACAGATACATCGGGTACATCTCCGAGACCATGTCGCAGGTCTTTATGCAGTTGTCGAACTGGTCGTTGAAAAAATATAGGTTCGCGAGTTTTATAAGCAGCGGCGAGAAAAACCTGTTTTCGAGTTTCTCCTTTAAAAAGCCTATGTAGTTGTCGAGGTTATACATTCGCCGTCCTAAATTCCCTTTGAGCCTTGTTGTACAAATATACCTGTTTAAACGATAAAAAAGAAATTACACCGAAACCTGCCGCGAACATGAATTGAAACGGTATCGAGGCGATTTGTGCGTATGCCACCGATATGCCTACTCCCGCCCAGCAGTAAATCGAAAGAAGCGCCTCGATGTAAGCGATGAAAGGAACTTTCTTCGAATGATATTTCTTGTCTCCGACCGTGTCCTTGTGATGCACTATCTTGTATTTTGGCGTCCTTACAAACTCTGACTTCTTGTTCACAAGCCCCTCGAAAACCGCTTTCGTATTGTTTACCGCGAGCCCCATGCTTCCCGTCATGAACACGGGAAAATAAATTATCCTCTGCTGCCAGTCGGGATATACGTCCTTCTGTGAGTAAAGATAGAACATGAAAGACGCGACGAACGCGAATATGAAAAGAGACATGAACTTGAACACGGGGTCGTATTCTCCCGTTTCCTTAATTAGCGTTAGCGGAAGGTTCAGCAAAGCGGCGACGAGTATGAAAGGATATGCAAGATTGCTCCATAAACGGATGAACGACTGGAACTTCTCGCTTAGCGGGAGTTTCGCCTTCATCACTCTCGGATAAAGTTTCTTCGCGGTTTCAATCGATCCTTTCGTCCACCTGAACTGCTGCGACCGCAGAGCGTTTATGTCAACGGGAAGTTCCGCCGGAGATGTGAAGTTCACTATGTACTTGATTTCCCATCCCTTCATCTGCGCCCTGTATGACAGGTCAAGGTCCTCCGTAAGCGTGTCGGCCTGCCAGTTGCCCGCGTCGAATATGCACTCCTTGCGCCACACTCCGCCCGTGCCGTTGAACTGTATGAAGTATCCCGCCCTGTTCCTTACTGCCTGCTCGATTACGAAATGACCGTCGAGCGCGATTGCCTGCGTCTTCGTTATTACCGAATAATTTCTGTTTATGTGCTCCCATCTCGTCTGTACCAGTCCCATCTTCTCGTACTTTATAAAATAAGGAATTGTCCTTCTTAAAAAGTTTTTTCTCGGAATGAAATCAGCGTCGAATATCGCGACAAAATCTCCCTTCGCTATTGCAAGTCCTTCCTTCAGCGCCCCCGCCTTGTATCCCTGCCTGTTAGTGCGGTGTATGTGGTTTATGTCGTATCCATTCTCGATGTACGGCTTGATGTGATTCCTGATTATTTCCGTCGTGTCGTCCGTCGAATCGTCGAGTATCTGCACTTCAAGTTTGTCCTTCGGATAATCCATCCTGAGCGTCGCGTCAATCAGCCTGCATATTACGTACTTCTCGTTGAAAAGCGGAAGTTGTATGGTTACGGGAGGATATTCATTAAGTTTGAAATCTTCGGGGTCGAGGTCTTCAGTCCTCTTCCTGAATGTCTTGAAATAAAGATAAACCATGCTGAAACCGTGGCTCGCGAAGAAAAAAAGTATTGACAGTGAAATTATATATACAATAAGTATTACGGATTCAATTCTCATTTTTACCAGTTTGAAATTATGTCGTTAAGTATGTCTTCCGTTATCTTGTCGCGCGCCAGCGTTATGCCCGCCTGCCTTTCCGAAAAAGAGTTCGTCGAGGAATTGTATTCGCCCCAGTTCTCGTAATTCCTGTCCCAGATTTTTTTCTGCTTCTTGAGGTTCTCGAATACTACGTTCACGACGATTGTGATTTTTCTTTTCGTCACGTTCTCGTTTCCGCTGATTACCAGCGCGTCGTCCCTAACGGTGTTTATCGTGCAGATTAGTACTCCGTCAGCGGTTGTCTTATCTACAAGGCGGAGTGTGTTGTCGCTTATTATCTTGCTCTTGAGAAGTTCCGTGAACTGCTCCTTCAGCCCCGATTCCGCGAAACCGCTGTTGTCGTTGAACAGCGGAACCGAAATCGTCCTTATACCCTCGGGAGGGTTGTTTCCCTTGAAACTGTATATCCCGCATGACTGAAACAGAAGAGCGGCGAATATTAATGGAATAAGTTTTTTCAACTATTTTGTTATGTCGTATTTTTTGATTTTCCTGTAAATGTTCCTCGGCGACTGGTTCAGATTGTCCGATACACGCTTTATGTCCCAGTCGTGGAGTTTTAAAAGATATATTAGCACTTCCTTGTCAATCTCCTCGCTGTCCATGTTCTTCATCCTGTCCCTGTTGATTATGAAATCGCTGTCGCCGTTCATGCTGTAAACCTCTCCGTCTTTGTTTTTCAGCGTGTTCTTGATGTCAAGTATGTCTGTCTTCAGTTCAAATAACGCCCGCAGTATTATGTCCTTCTCCGAAAAATCTTTAGTTACGAATGGAACGGCGGGCAGTTGCCTCGTCTGCGTGTAATCGTGGCGCAGGTTCTTCTTCACGTCCGCAAGCGTGATTTTCTTGTCGGGATGAAGCACTACTATGCTCTCGCAGAAATTCCTGAGTTCGCGCGCGTTGCCGTACCAGACGTAGTTCGTTAGAAAATCCATCGCGTCTTCGTCTATACCGTTGAACGCGATTCCGTTCTTCTCCGAAATGTTCTTTATGAAGTATTCGAACAATACAATCACATCCGACTTTCTTTCGCGGAGCGGAGGAATGTGTATGTTCACGAGTTTGAGCCTGAAGTATAGGTCTTCGCGGAAATTTCTGCTTATTACCTCGTCGGCGAGATTCTTGTTCGTCGCGGCTACAACCCTTACATCGACGTTGACGTTCTTGTTTCCGCCCACGCGGAGAAACTCTCCCGTCTCGAGCACGCGCAGTATCTTCACCTGAGTCGCGAGAGGCATGTCGCCGATTTCATCGAGAAAAATCGTTCCCTTGTCAGCCATCTCGAAATAACCCTCGCGCGTCTCAATCGCTCCCGTGAACGCGCCCCTCTGATGTCCGAAAAGTTCGCTCTCGATTATTCCCTCGGGTATCGCTCCGCAGTTTACGGTGATGAACGGCTTGCCGCTGCGCCTGCTTAGTTCGTGAATCTTGTTCGCCACGACTTCCTTGCCCGTGCCGCTTTCACCCGTGATAAGGACGCTTATGTCAGTCGGCGCGACCTGCCTTATAATTTCATTAATTTCCTTAATCTGTATTGAATTCCCGAGTAATTCCATCATTACAAATATAACATTATC
>DATMXZ010000341.1:0-2379 GCA_035561235.1 Ignavibacteria bacterium | reverse complement strand
ATTTAAAATTGCTCTATGAGACGTGTTGTATGAGTATCTTTATCCCGATTGCAATCAGCACAAGTCCGCCGAAGAGTTCCATTGTTTTGCCGAAGCGGATTCCGAGGCGTGCACCGAGTTGGATTCCGATAATACTTAATATTCCCGTCACGATTCCTATAATAATGCACGGATACCAGATGCTGACATTCAGCATCGCAAGCGTGAAGCCCACGGCGAGAGCGTCAATGCTCGTCGCTACGCTGAGTATAATAAGGTTTCTTCCTTTCGACGGGTCCTGCTTCGCTTCGCCGCTCTTTCCGAAGCTTTCATAAATCATCTTTATGCCGATGTACGAAAGCAGAATCATCGCTATCCAGTGGTCGTACATTTCGACATACGACTGCACGCTGTTTCCGAGGAACCATCCGATGACGGGCATTAAAAACTGGAACATACCGAAATGAAAAGCCAGCCGGACTTTCGAACGCATCCCGCGCATGCTCGTCAGCGTGCCCGCTCCTATCGAAACCGCGAAAGCGTCCATTGCTAGCCCGACGGCGATTATGAGTATTTCGGGAAATGACATTAACTTTTCTTGCGTGATTTGATTTCTGAAATCATTTCGACGGCTTTTGAAATCCGCCGCGCTCGTGTTTCGGGCTTAACCGCTTCAGTCACGGAATTCACGTATTCTTTCCTGTGAGTGTATGACATCTTTTCGAAAAATTGCGCGAGCCCCGCTTTCTTCAGTTCCTTTAAGAAATCCTGCGGCGCTTCGACAATCCTTTCCTCGTTGTCCTGTTCTATGACGACTTCAATTACATCGCCGGCTTTCTTGCCTGTCTTCGACCTAACATCTTTTGTAAGTATGAGCACGTGATTACAGAGCCCCATCGGCGCGAGCGAGCCGCGGTAGGGGATTCCGTCGAACATCGCCTTTACCTTGACGCGCCCGCCTGTTCCGAATAATTCTTTCGTGTCGTACGGAAAAAGCACGTAAGTGGCGTCCATACTTCCGTTACGGAGAATCTCGGTTTTGAATTTGATTTTTTTCATTGATGATGTGTAAAAATAATCCGTTTAATCGGATTATGATACACATTTTTTAAGGAAGGTATTGTTAAAATATTTTGCCGGAAATATTAGCGGCGCGTAATATGCCGAGGTAAGCATTGGCTTGAATTAAAAAAAGGCTGCTCATAAAGGGCAGCCTTTTTATAAATTAAATCGAAATCAGAAATTTACTTTTGACATCTCAAACATTTTCGAGAATTCTCTTTTCTTCCTGTTCTTCCAGTTGCCCTTGTGATAGGCGTATCCTGAAATCAGAGGCATCGCGATTGTCGCTTCTGCATATACCATCTGCTCGTAAGTCGTATCGACTTTTCCCCACGAACTCGCTTCTTTCAAAGTGGAGCCGGAGAGCGCGCCGTCTCTTTCGTCCGCTACCGTAATCTGAATCGCGTACTTATGCATCGGTACTTCTTTTTCGAGCACGTCGGCTGCAACAACAACGTCCTGCGTGAAATTCTTCGGCACGCCGCCGCCAACCATATAAAGACCCGTTTCGTACGCCTTGAGTTTTATCTGAGTCAGTTCAAGAAAATCCCTCGCCGAATCGATTGACACGTAAGAATCAGGATTGTGCCACTGGTGATGAACGAAACCGAAACCCGCCGAGCAGTCGGAGAACGCCGGCACGAAAATCGGCACGTCGTTTTCGTAAGCGGCGAGAACGACGGAATCCTTGTTCTTGCCGTACTTCGACAGGTATTCGCCCATGTGGCGTATGAACTCACGCGACGAATACGGTCTGTGCTCGAGAGCATCGCAGATTTTTCCCACGGTGAAATCGCATTCACGCAGTTCTTCTTCGTCAATGTAAGTGTCATAAATCCTGTCAATCATGAGTTCGCGGAGTTCCGCGTCGTCAACGAACTGCGTTCCCATGTAGTGTTTGAAGCCGAGCCCCTCGAAGAAGTCCTGGTCAACCATTATGGCGCCTGTCGAAACTATAGCGTCAACCATGTTGTTCCTCACCATGTCAACAACGACGTTCTTTAGTCCCGCCGAGAATAGCGAGCCCGCGAGGCACAGAATCACGGAACAGTTGCCGTCGGCAAGCATCATGTCGTAATACTTCGCAGCCCTGTACAAGTTCCTCGCCTGAAACGCCATGTTCCTGTACGACTCGACGAGTTCAATGACGTTGTACTTCTTTATGTCAATATGCTCTATCGTTTCTCTTAGGTATTCTTTCTTTGCTGCCATTTTAAAAAGTGTTTTATTTTTTTATGAAATTATTTATGCGCTAAAATAAATCTTTCTGACGTCAGATAAAACACATTTTATCAATCTCCCGTTTTACGGCTACGGTACTTCGACCCGTAATTACCT
>DATMXZ010000340.1:0-8530 GCA_035561235.1 Ignavibacteria bacterium | reverse complement strand
CACGAGGCTAACACATTTTGTAGTTTATATTGTCAATTTAAAATTTAGATACTGACGAACTACAAGTTTTTGAAATTTACAATTTAAAATTTGAAAGAACTATCTGAGCCGTTTGCTTTCCTGAAACAGGATTTTCTTTTCCTCGTCCGTCAGGCTTGAGTAACCCCGTGCGCTGAGTTTATCGAGTATTGCATCTATACGTTCCTGCGCCTCGCGTTCTTTTTGCCTCACGTCATCTTCATACTTGCTTTTATTAAGGTCTTCAAATTCAGCGTCCGTTATGTCCCTTTTTGGTATGTCGTAGATGTTCGCTTCTTTATCTTTCTTTTCGAATACGTTTTTGAGGTTATCGAACACGTTAGAATCACCCGTACGCGAGAATTTTCTCGGACCGCGGTTCAGATAAAAATAAACGTACAGGAATCCGACAACCGCTCCGCCGAGGTGGGCAACGTGCGCTATTCCCGACTGCGACTGCGATGCCACTGCGAACACTTCGACAGCCATATATATTATGACGAGATATTTCGCTTTCAGAGGCAGCATGAAATAAATGTAAATGTATCTGTTCGGAAACAGCATTCCGAAAGCGATAAGCACACCGTAAATCGAGCCGGAAGCCCCTACGGTCGGGACGTTCGGCGGAAGCGATGTGAAAAGCGGGGCGAGAAACGCGTTTGCAAGTCCCGCACCGATGCCGCAAACCGTATAATATATGAAGAATGTTTTCGAGCCCCAGAGATTTTCAAGTTCCATTCCGAACATCCAGAGCGCGAACATGTTGAAAAACAGATGCGAAAAACTTCCGTGCATATACATGTACGTGAACACCTGCCACGGCCTGAAGAAAGGCGAATCATATCCGAACAAAGCGAAGTTCTTCAGAAACACCTCTCCAACGCTGGTTCTTCCTACTTTCAGGAAATCAAGAAAGAAGAACTCCAGCAAAAAAATGGCTATGTTCGATATAAGCAAATATTTAATAACCGGCGGGAAGAAAGTAAATCCGCCGAATCCTCTTCTGTAATTATTCAATTTTCTTTTCTTTAAATTTTTTGAGCATTATAGTAATCTTCGACAGTATCAATCTCCATGCATTCATATTCTGAAACATCAACGCTGTATATGCTGTTCCCGGGGTCGTTTCTTTCGATAATCTCTTCGAAAGTTTTTTCGTAAAATTCGTTCACGTTATTTTCTTCGAGTATTTTCCTGTCGAGAATCTTGAAAATCTCGTCCGCGAAAGGACGCGAAAACTTTTCGATTCCTATCGATTCCCCCGCCGCCTCTTTAATGTCAACAATTTTCGATATTTCAAGAATCCTGCCGCTTCCGTCAACCCTTACCTTGATTTGCTCGTCGTCGAGTTTGCGGGTAACGTTAACAGCCGCCGCGTTGTCGTGCCTGTCAGCGAGAAGTTTCGAAACGATTCCCGCGTCAAACAGAATGTCACTGTCGAGAAGCACGAAACCGTCTTTTATGTAATCCTTTGTCATCCACAGTGAGTACGAATTATTGTTGTTCGCATAATCGGTGTTTGTAAGAATCTTTATGTTCACGCCGCCGAAATTATTCCTGAGATAATCCTTTATCATATTTTCCCTGTAACCGGTAACGAAAACGAAATCGTTTATACCGCAGGAGATTACGTTCTCCATGGTTCTGTGAAGAAGATTCTTTCCTTTCACGTCGAGTAAGCATTTCGGAGTCGTGTCCGTAAGCGGTCTCAGGCGTTTTGCGAGCCCTGCCGCGAGAATTACTGCCTGCATATTATTTTGAAATTCCTTTCAGCGTGCTTTTTTGAATTATGTACATTACAAGCAGATAAACGTTTCCGAGCGTTATAACCGCCCAAAGATAATATTCGACCCTGTTCGTGAAACACGCTGCAGCGACAGCGGCGAGGTGCGTCGTCGAGCCTATCCACGACCAGGCTCTCAGAAGCATAACGTTTTTCTTTTTATATTCATCGGAAGATACCTTCAGGACTTTATCCTGCGCAGTGTTTTTCTGAACAGAGGAATATTTAATGTAAATGTTAACCAGAAACTTTTCCACGTATCGTCTTTTAGTTTTTTCGAGCATTCTTTTCAGACGCGTGTATTCCTCGATTTCCCTCGGTATGTTCGAGCCCTTATCGTAAACATAAGTCAAATACATGTTTCTGTAATTGTCGAACATCATGTTTTGAAGAACCCGTGAGAATCCCGCGGCGGCTGTAAGTATCCATACATAAGCGTAATTGCCCGTAGCGACGCTCAGCCCGATGCCTATACCCGCGAAGATTGACAGTCCCGTTACGTAATCAATGAAGCCGTCGATTATTCTCCCGATTCCCGTGCCGTTTTTTTTCAGGCGCGCAAGTTGTCCGTCAGCGCAGTCGAGTATGTTCGAAATCAGCAGAGCAATCGCTCCGAATACAAAGAACTGATACGAACCGAATCCGAACAAAACCCCCGTAAGTATGCCGAAGAGCATCGATACGACGGAAATCTGATTCGGCGTTATGTTAGTCGAATAGATTAGTTTAACGAACAGGAACGAAAGCGGCCTGAAAAAATACAGGTCGAGTATTTCTTCCGCGTCATAGCCTTTTAAAGAACTTTTAAATTCGGTGAACCAGGTCATCGTGCGTTTATCCTTTTCAATGTAATATTTTTTTCTTTTTCAGTTTCTTAAGTTTTTTCAGGTATTCTTTTTTAATTTCCGCGGCGTATTTTTTCTTGACTATGGATACAAAATGCTCCTGAACGTTGAATCTTTCCTTATCGGGAATTTGTTCGTAAGGAATCCTTGAATACGAGCCTTCGGGACCAAGCAATCTCGCCTTGACGTTATCCTTTAAATAAAATTCGAGTATCTCAATCAAATCCTCTTTAATCTTAGGATGCATTATCGGATACAGTATCTCCACCCGGCGGTCGAAATTTCTCTGCATAATATCAGCGGAGCCCGAATAAATAACCGGACTGCCGTTATTATGAAAATATAAAATCCTGCTGTGTTCAAGGAATCTTCCGACAATGCTCCTCACGGAAATATTGGCGCTCATATCCTTAACTCCCGGACGCAGCCTGCATATACCGCGTATAATCAAATCGATTTTCACGCCGGCGCAAGACGCTTGATAAAGTTTTTTAATCACCTTATCGTCAACGAGTGAATTCGCCTTGATAATTATTCTCCCGTTCCCGTGCTTGCCGTGACACTCGATTTCATTCTCGATGGCGTTTATAAGGGGCTTCCTCATCGTGTAAGGAGCGACGAGAAACTTACTGTACTCCTTCTGTTTAGAGAAGCCTGTCAGGTAGTTGAACAAATCAGACGCGTCCTTGCAGAAATCTTCGCTGCAAGTGAAAAGACCGATATCGGTATAAATCTTCGCCGTCGTCTGGTTATAGTTGCCCGTGCTCAGATGCAGGTAACGCGCCATCTTGCCGCCTTCCTTTCTCACAACGAGAAGCATCTTCGAATGGGTCTTCAAACCCGAAATTCCGTACACCACGTGCACTCCGGCGTTTTCGAGTTTCTTCGCCCAGACGATGTTATTCTCCTCGTCGAACCTCGCCTTGAGTTCAACGACCGCTGTAACCTGCTTTCCGTTTTCTGCAGCGGTTATGAGAGATTTTATAATCGGCGAATCGCCGCCTGTCCTGTATAGTATAAGTTTAATCGCGAAGACGTTCTTGTCTTCCGCCGCCTGCGCAACAAATTCCGTAACCGACGAAAAAGAGTGGAACGGATGATGAAGCATTATGTCGCGCTTCCTGATTGCCTTGAAAAAATTATCCTCTTCGAGAAAGTAAGATGAAATCCTCGGAGCGTAACCCTCATCCTTCAACTCGCGCCTGTCGATTCCGTAGAGATACATCAGGTCGCCGAGATTAATCGGTCCGTCAACTTTGTAAACTTCAGTGTTATCGAGTTCAAGGTCCTCGACAAGAAATTCAAGAATCTGGTCGGGAATTCTTTCCTCTACTTCGAGACGCACTATGACACCGAGCCTGCGTTTCTTTACTTCCTCTTCAATCAGCGTGAGAAGGTCATCGGCTTCCTCTTCCTCAAGTTCAAGGTCCGCGTTCCGCGTTATGCGGAATGCGTAACAGTGCGTAATCACCATTCCCGGAAAAAGTTTGCTAATGTTCGCTTCTATAAGGTCTTCGAGCAGCAGAACCGAAATGCCTTCCGTATTCTCCAGACGTATGAACCTCGGAATATTTCCGGGTATCTGAAGCACGGAGAGTTTGTTTTCGATAACTTCGGTTTCGGGGTCGTCGAGAACGAGTACGAAAGCCAGAGTCCTGTTTACGAGATTCGGAAACGGGTGCACGTTATCCATCGCTATCGGAGTGAGCACGGGGTACAGCACTTCATCGAAATACCTGTCTAGATTTTTTCTCGATGCGTCGTCGAGGTCGCCGTATTTCAAAATTTTAATTCCGTTCTCTTCAAGTCCGGGAACGACTTCTTCATTGAAAATCCTGTACTGTTCCTTAACCTGAGGAACGAGTTCGCTGTAGATGATTTCGCGCTGTTCCTGAGCCGTCAGACCGTCCGACGATGTTTCATTGACGCCGCTGTACACCTGCCGTTTAAGCCCCGACACGCGTATCATGAAGAATTCATCGAGGTTCGTGCTGAATATTGACAGGAACTTCACGCGCTCTAGCAGAGGCTGCGTTCTGTCGCCCGCTTCTTCGAGCACGCGCCTGTTGAACTCAATCCAACTTAACTCGCGGTTAAAGAAATATTCGGATTTCAGTTTATTCATCAATAGTTCGTAATCTTAAAATCTATCTTATCGCCATCCTTCACGCCGTATTTATCGCAGAATCCCGCGACGGTTTCCACTACGTACATGCTCTTCTTTTCAGAAGGGAGCGACTTTTCGGAGAACGGTGTCGTGTTCCTGTGTATCTTAACAATCTCCTTGCTCTCGTTAACGAAGATTATGTCCAGGGAAATCACGGTATTCTTCATCCAGAAAGAATGAAGTTCGGACACGGCGAAAACAAACAGCATCCCGTTCGACTCGTCCATCGTTTTCCTGTACATCAGTCCCTGTTCGCGCTTGGCGTCGTTGTCCGCGATTTCGATGTCAATTTTCTTCAGCGTTTTTTTATCCTTGCCGGATATGAATTCAAGTTCGCCCTGTTTCTTGAACTGCGGCTCGGTCACTTCTTTCTTTTCCGTCTTGACCTTGTATTCGGGTTTTGTGTTATCCGCCATCATCGTATATATAAAATACACTGCAACCGCAACTACAACCGCGATAAGAACATACAATATGTAATTGGGTTTTTTTGGTTCCTGTTTCGCTGTCATTTTATTTTCCTAAAAATTCTTTAATTGAATCCATCAGGTAATAGTTCTGCTCACGAGTGCCGAGCGTTATTCTGGCTTCGGTCTTGAACGCTTCCTCATCGAGGAATTTAATGAGCAGGTTTCTTTCTTTCAGGAATTTGTTCATATCTTTTCTGACTTCAAGAGGCATATCGACGAGCATGAAATTTGCGTATGATTTATACGGAGTGAATCCTTTCATCTTTCCAAATTCTTTATAGAAGTACTCCTTGTCCTCCTGCATGAGGTTCGTAACTTTTTCATAGTAATCCCTGTCCTTATAGGCAATCTCGGCAAGTTTTTCGGAAAGCCTGTTATAACCCAGATACCTGACCGTAAAGTTCATCAGTTCCTCGAGGTTCTTTCCCGCGAAAGCATAACCGATGCGGCATCCGGCAAGCGCGAAATATTTCGAGAACGTCCTGCATATAACCAGATTGGGAAACTCGTCAAGGAAAGGCTTCACGTAATCATTTTCAACCGAGCCGAATCCCCAGTACGCCTCGTCAATCATCACGAGAGAACCGCGGCAGGCGTCGAGGAACCTGTGAAGGTCGTCCTTCGATATCCTGTTGCCCGTCGGATTGTTCGGAGACGCAATAAGCACTATACGCGGTTTTTCACGGTCGTAAATCTCTATCATCTTGTCGACGTCATATAGAAATGTCGCGACTCCGTTTTCTTTTCCTTTCGTCATCGGATATTCAACGTTGAAACCGCCGACCTCATAAGCGACTTTCTTGTAATACCACCACGCTTCCTTCGGTATTAGAATTTTTTCCTTTCTGTCGAGATAATAATGTATTATTTGTTTCAGCAAATCCTCGCTTCCGTAAGATAGAATCACCTGTCTTTCGGGAAGATTGAATTCGTCCGCTATCATTTTTGATAAACTCGATTTTATGCCTTTCGCGAAATCGCGCGAATAATTGGCGAGTTCGTCAATCGTAACTTCTTTAAGAAAATCGTAACATTTCGGTGTGGGTCCGTATTGTGATTCGTTTCTGTCGAGATATTGAAGTTCCTTATATTTTTTTGGGTCTGTCATTTTCAAAAGATTTAGTTTATGAAAATATTTAATTAGTTATACGTATTGTTTATTTCTTTGTTAAGAATTTCTTTATGCCGTTCCTGCAGTCCTCCGACATTCTCGTCAGCGTGTTCATATCGACCGCGTACTGAAGCGCCGCCTCGAAACTCATAGACGTCACGTTCTTGAACATTTCCTTTGTCAGTTTCAAAGAACTCGAAGGAAGACGGTTTATGTTTTCGCAGAGTTTATCCGTAAAACTCTCAAGCATGTACTGGTCAACCACGTAATTGACGAGACCTATCTGGTAGGCTTCCGTTCCCGTAATGAACTTAGACGTAAGCAGCAGGTCTTTAGCGTGCGTTTCACTGACGCGTTTCAGAAGAAACACCATTACCACGGCGGGTATGAATCCGATTTTAACCTCGGTGTATCCGAACTGCGCCTTGTCTGCCGCGACAATCAGGTCGCAGGCACTGGCGATACCGCATCCGCCCGCGAGTGCGTATCCGTCAACCATCGCTATAGTCGGCTTCGGACACGAATAAATCGTCAGCAACAGGTCCTTGTAATTTTCCGAATCCTGCTTGTTCTGAAGGACGTCGAATTCCTGAATTTTGTTCAGGTATTCGAGAAAAAGTCCCGAGCAGAAGTTCCCTCCGGCGCCTGATATTACTATCGATTTCACGCTTTCGCTGAGGGCGTAATGGTTAATCGCGTCCTTTATCTCCTTGATCATAACGTCGTCGAGAGAATTTCTCTTGTCGGGACGGTTAAGCGTAATTCTTCCCGTCAATCCCTTCTCGCAAAGCAAAATATTATTGTATCCCATTTTTTCCTGATTTAGAAGTTGGAAAAAAGTTAATATGGAAATCATTTTCAAATTTCACGATTTGAGAATTCAGCATGAAGTACTCCGACAGCGATTCTTCCGTAATGATTTCGCCCGTCCTGCCCGATTTGGCAAGACAGCCTTTATCGAACAGATACGTGTTTTTCGTGTACTTTATAGCAATATTCAAATCGTGCGTGACCGCGAGAACAGCCAGCCCCGAATCGTTTAATTTAGTTAAAACATTGAAAATTTCAAACTGATAATTTACGTCGAGAAAAGTCAGCGGCTCGTCAACAATGAGAAGTTTCCCGCTTAAATCGGACGTCACGTCAAGTTGAACCAGCGCGAGCGCGATATAAACCTTTTGCTTCTCCCCGCCCGACAGTTCCGAGAGTTTTCTTGACCTGAAGCCGGTAATCCCGAGCAAAGACATTGCCGCGTCTGTTATTTTTCTGTCCTTGATTCCGTTCCTGAAATCCGTGAATTTTTTACAGGCGTACCTTCCGAAGGACAGGAATTCAGGTACCGAAAGATTGAAATCGAACAGAGTGTTTTCCTGCGGCACGCAGGCGATATGCCGCGCTAAAAATTTCCTGTCGTAACTTGCGAGCGGTTTCCCGAGAAAATCGACAGTACCTCCGAAACCCGAAAAAACACCCGCCAGAATTTTAACGAGCGTCGATTTGCCCGAACCGTTCCTTCCTATCACGGAATACATCCCGCCGGAATCTATTTTCAGCGAAACATCCCTTAGAGCAAAATTATTATTTCCGTAAGCGAAACTTACGGAATCAAGATTCATTAAAGGAACGTCCATTACATAAACTACTTAATAAATTCAGATGTCTTCGGATTGTAGAACCATCCGAACGTTCCGGTTTCATTATCGGGGTCGTATTCGATGTAACAGACACCCGATTTCCTGAACTGAAAGTTCAGATTCTTCCTGTCGGAAAGCCCGGCAACAAGCAAAGACATCATCGGCTCGTGGCCCACGAGCGCGACAGTGTTAAAAACAGTGTTTCTCTTGAGCAGTTGAGACACCTTTGAAACGCTTGAATTCATAAGCAGTTCATTGACAATCTCAACGTCGTGTTTAAACTTCAGATTTACAGCAAGAATTTCGGCCGTCTGAACAGCTCTGATTAGCGGACTTGTAAAGACCTTGTCCAGTTCGGACATGTTGTCTTTCAGCGCCCTGAAAACCGCGGATGAAACCTTTCTGCCTTTAGGAGTGATGAATCTGTAATCATCGCTTCTTACTGTTTCGGTTTCGTAATCAATCGCTTCCGCATGCCTGATTAAAAACAGTTTCATTCCTG
>DATMXZ010000339.1:0-4189 GCA_035561235.1 Ignavibacteria bacterium | reverse complement strand
ATTGACAGACAACGATAAAATAAAAATAATCGCCACAAATCGTAAGGCTAATTTCCAATACGAAATTCTGAACAGGATTGAGGCGGGGATTGTTCTTAAAGGAACGGAGGTGAAATCGCTTCGTGACTCGAAAGTAAATCTCAGCGACGCGTACGGAAAGTTCATCAAGGACGAGTTGTGGCTGGTCAATGCTCACATAAGCGAATACAGGTTCGGGAATCTGAACAATCACGATCCGTTGAGAAAAAGGAAACTCCTGCTGAACAGGCGCGAACTAAAGCGTCTCAAATCAGGACTCGAAGAGAAAGGTCTGACGCTCATCGCGGCGAAAATATATTTCAAGAATTCGCTAGTCAAGGTTGAAATGGCGGTGGCGCGCGGCAAGAAACTTTACGACAAGCGGGAGACCGTTAAAAAAAGGGAAACAGAAAGGAAATTAAAAAATTACTGATATGTTTGCACCGTTAAACGAACAAATGGACGTTCTCAAGAAGGGAACAGTTGAAATAATTCCCGAAGAAGAACTCGTAAGAAAAATTGAGAAGGCAATCAAGGAAAAGAAACCGCTGAACGTGAAACTCGGCTGCGACCCCTCCGTTCCCGACCTGCATATCGGGCACGCCGTCGTTCTGAACAAACTCCGTGAGTTTCAGGATATGGGGCATACCGCGTTTTTAATAGTCGGAGACTTTACTGGGATGATAGGCGACCCTTCAGGCAAGAAAAAAACGAGACCGCAGTTGACGTTCGAAGAGACACGCGAGAACGGTAAATCCTATTTCGAGCAGGCGTCGCGAATTCTCGACGGAGACAAGACAAGAATCGTTTACAACTCCGAATGGCTTAGTAAAATAAGTCTTCACGATTTGATTGGTATTCTCGGAAAATTCACAGTGCAGAGAATTCTCGAAAGGGACGATTTCACGAACAGGATGCGCGACCAGGTCGAAATATCAATGCACGAACTTCTCTATCCTATAATGCAGGGATATGACTCGTACGCGATAAACGCCGACGTGGAACTCGGCGGCACCGACCAGAAGTTCAACAATCTTATCGGGAGAGACATGCAGAAGAGATTCGGCAAGGAACCGCAGGTCGTAATGCTGATGCCTCTGCTCGAAGGCACGGACGGTTCGGAAAAAATGAGCAAGTCTTTGAACAATTACATCGGAATATCCGAAGAGCCGAAGAACATCTTCGGAAAAACCATGAGCATACCCGACGTTCTAATTCTGAAATACTACACGCTCGGCACGAGGCTCGCATCTAAAGAACTCGCTGAAATAAAGGCGGAACTTGAAAAGCCCGAAACAAATCCCCGCAACCTAAAAAGAAGGCTCGGCTTCGAACTCGTAAAGTTGTATTACGACGAGAAGACGGCGGAAGAAGCGATTCAGGAATTCGACAAGATTTTTATCAAGAAGGAAGTGCCCGACGACATACCGGAAGTAATCGCGAATGACAGAACTTTGAAACTCATTAATTTGATAACCGCTAATAAACTCGCGGATTCAAACGCGGCGGCGAGAAGGCTTATTGAGCAGGGAGGCGTGACGATAGACGGTGAAAAAGTGACGGATATTAATTACGTGCCCGAATATAAATCGGATTTCGTGCTTAAGGTCGGAAAGAGAAAATTTTTAAAAGTAAAAATTAGTTAGTTATATTTTATCAAATTTTTTTATAAGTTTGTAACATTTAATAATTGCAGGAAGGGGGCGGTATGTTTCAACCAACCAAGATGTTTTTCACCAAGGGTGTCGGAAGGCACAAGGATTATTTGCAGTCATTTGAACTCGCGCTGCGTCAGGCGGGGATTGAGAAACTTAATTTAGTTATGGTTTCAAGTATTTATCCTCCCGGATGCAGGAGGATTACGCGTGAACAGGGTATGGAACTGCTGAAACCGGGTCAGATAACATACTGCGTTATGGCAAGGAATTTCACGAACGAGCCGAACAGACTTATAGCCACGTCTATCGGAGTCGCTCTTCCTTCGGACGACAGTCACTACGGATACATATCCGAGCATCATCCCTTCGGCGAGACAGAAAAACTTTCCGGCGAATACGCGGAAGACCTTGCCGCGACAATGCTCGCGACGACGCTCGGAGTCGAGTTCGATTCCGAAACCGCGTGGAACGAGAGGGAGCAGGTTTACAAACAGAGCGGGAAGATATTCAAGACTTTCAACGTTACTCAGTCCGCGGAAGGCGATAAGAACGGTCTTTGGACGACCGTAGTCGCCTGCGCGGTTTTTGTTCCGTAATAGTTCTACCATTTTATGTATAGACCCGCGTACGCGGGTTTTTTTATGTGTATTTGATAGAATTAATTTGCTAAGATATTTTAATTTTAAATTTTGTATCTTATTGGCGAGGAGGCTTATGAAATGAACAAAACCAAAACAACTTCGGATAAAGTTCTGGCTATTGTCGGTCCGACAGCCTCAGGAAAAACAAACGTCTCAATTCAACTTGCTAAAGTAATTAATGCTGAAATAATTTCCTGCGACTCAAGGCAAATCTATAAATACATTCCCATCGCGACGTGCGCGCCGAGTCAAGCCGAACTGGGCGAGGTCAAACACTATTTCATTAATGAATTGAAGCCCGAAGAGGAGTTCAATGCGGGTTTGTTTGCCAGACTGGCCAGAGAAAGAATCACGGATATACGAAAAAAAGGAAAAAGGGTTATTATTACCGGCGGCAGCGGTCTATACCTTAAAGCGCTGATAGACGGTTTCTTCGAAGCCGATATTAAGGATAAAACTATCAGGGAGAATCTAAACCTTCTTCTGGAGAAAGAAGGCAAGGAGAAGTTGCACGAAGAACTCAGGGAAGTGGACCCTGAATCCGCTGAAAAAATGGGCGCAGATAAACCGAGGCGTGTTTTAAGGGCGCTTGAGGTATTTTACGGTACAGGACGAAAAATATCCGAACTGCAAAAAGAAAATGTTAAGCCGGATTTCTCCTGCCTGCAGATTGGTATCTCTTACAAAAGGGAAGTCCTGTATAACAGAATTAATGAAAGAGTTGACGGTATGATAAATAACGGACTTCTTGACGAAATAAGGCGGATACAGAGGAAAGGATATCATCCGAAAACGCATAATTCACTTAATACCGTTGGCATTAAAGAAGTATTCCGCTTTTTCGAAAACGACATAAAGCGTGATGAAATGATTAATCTGATTAAACAAAATACCAGGCAATACGCCAAAAGGCAGATGACCTGGTTCCGAAAAGATCACAGGATCAAATGGCTCGATATGGAGGAGTTGCAGGGGGATGTCGGCGCTGTTTCGTATATACTAAATATATTATTAGATGAATGAGGGTAACTGATATAAAAACAAAGATATTACTCGATTCACTTTATACTAAATATAATATTAAAGAAAGTTCGAAAGACCCAGTTTGGAATCTTAATGTTCTGCCTTCTGACAGCGATATTGAAATCGCGGCTTTTATTATTTCCTGCTATTCCTACGGAAACGTGACTCAGATTAATGCTTTTGTGTGTAAAGTTTTTGAATTTACCGACTATGGGTTGTATGACTTCGTGAGAAGTTTCGGCAGACATAGGCGGGAAAGAGCAGTAAAACGTAATTTTGCGTACAGATTTAACACGACTAAGGATTTCATTCTGCTACTTGAAGCGATAAAAAGAACTGTCAGGGAATATGGTTCTTTAAAGAATCTTTTTCTCGAAGGATATGACAAATCGCATTCCAACATAATTCCGGCATTGGAAAGATTCACAAAATATCTAAGAGGCTCAGTTACCGATTCAAAAACATTCGGTTATCTCGTGCCTGACGCGTCCGACGGTTCGGCGTGCAAGAGGCTGAATTTATTCCTCAGATGGATGGTGAGGAAGGATAACGTTGACTACGGACTATGGAGCGGGGAAATTGATAAATCGAAACTTCTCATGCCGGTTGATATACACGTTTACAGGCAGTCTCAGAAACTTAAACTCGTGAAAAGGAAGACCTGTGATTTAAAGTATGCGGTTGAACTAACGGAAAAACTTAAAGAATTCGACCCTATCGACCCGGTGAAGTATGATTTCGCGCTATGCCATCTGGGAATGGAGGATTAATCAATTAACAATTAACGATTAACAATTAGCAATTAAGAGATGGGGGAGAATCAAGAATCAAGAATCAAGAATCAAGAAG
>DATMXZ010000338.1:0-16753 GCA_035561235.1 Ignavibacteria bacterium | reverse complement strand
GCCCTTTGGCAGCCTTTTCAATATATTTATGGATAAATTATTTTACGAGTATCATTCTCTTTATATCGACGAAATCACCCGAAGTAAGTTTGTAGAAATAAACGCCGCTCGAGAATTCAGCGCCGTTGAAATCTACCGAATAACTACCCGCCTGTTTAACCTCGTTTACAAGCGTCTTGATTTCGCGTCCGAGTACGTCGTAAATCTTAAGAGTCACGAGTCCCTGCTTCGGCAGTGCGAAATTGATTTTTGTCATCGGATTGAATGGATTCGGATAATTCTGGCTCAGTTCGAACTTATCGGGTATCACAGTCGTCTGATTACCCGTGCTTACAAGAGTCGTCATCGTGAAGCAGGTGTTCGGTCTGTTCGACTGAGAGGACCCGCTCGTCATCGTGCATCCCGTGGTGTTGTCAGTGTAATATCCCCAGGTCATGCTCGGAGCGGAGGTTGAGTTCACTGTCGAATATGAAGTGTATGCGGAATTGTCGTAGCAGATTTCGACAAGTAAATTGCTCGTGCCGTTATACATGAAATACGGCGACGTCATGTCAATATACTGCCAGCCTGTTCCCGGTACCGTGTATGAGCCGGTAAATGCCGTTGTCCAGCCTGATGTCACCCATCCCGTTAACGTCGCCTGTGTCGTGTGCTGGAATCTCACGTTGAACCCGCTCATAATCTGATTTGACGCTGTAATTACGTTAAATCCGATTTTCGTGATTGAACTGTTCGCGCCGGCGCCCGCCGCGTTTAATTCCGCCGCAGTAAAGAGCATCTGCGTCCTGCCGTCCATCCAGTATGTCGTAAACGGATAGTTGGAAGATGTAGAACCCGTTCCTACGCAAGCATTGACGAGATTAATAATCTTGAATTTTTTCAGTGTCGTCGAATCGGTATTATGCATGCTTGAAATGTCACGCGCGAATATTTTATAGAATATCGAATCGTTGTAGTTTACGTCGCCGTTCAGCGAATTAAATGCCGCCGCGTAATTGTTGCCCGCGGTAAGGTTCAGTTTAAAATGCTTTATTCCTGTCGACGTGTTGTTTTTGTACCACCTCACCCATACAGAATCTACTCCGATGTTGTCAGTTACGTTCGCTGAAAGCGTTGCAGGCCACTGTACTTTAGGCACGTCCTGAAGAGTCGTATGCGTTATTACAGGCTTTATGTTATCCGTACTTGCAGTGAATGTGAAATAATTCGCAGGCGCGCCTCCTGGAAGATATGTCACTCTTCCCATCGCGTCCTGAGTCCTGATGTAGTACTTGTAAGTCGCCGTCGAACCGTTGCCCGGAATACTTGACGACCAGTTGTTGCCGCTCGTGTTTGTCATCGTCAGACTGTCGAATGCTGTCGTTCTCGTCCAGAAAAGTTTGGTGCCCGTTATCGCGCTTCCCGACGGTGTTACTACGCAGTTAACCGCGTACGGTCCTGATAGGTTTTCCGTGTTCGGAAGCGGTGTGTGAGAAATCGCGGGACCGTATGCTCTTTGATATATAGAAGGATCTCCCATGCAGTTGTACATCTCAATATATCTCTGCATCGTAGAAGTTATGCTGCCGTAATACTGTATTAAAAGCACTTTTCCCCTAACAAAATTTTCCGCGTTCCGTTTGAGGTTTTCGGTGAACATCGCTCTGCCGATTCTTCTTTCGAGTATGTCATCTTCATCCCAGTATGAATTTACTGACGAGCCCCAGAATACTGAGCCGCCTTTTGCGATTCTTATCCAGGTTTCCGCGAAGCACTCGCCGCTTATGTGGTATGAACCCGTTATGCAGGCAAATGAATATACGAACGGGAAAATCGTGTTGTTGAGCGCGTTTACGTTGGACTGCGAAAATACGGGTCCGTCAGCCCAGGATGTCTCGGAACCGTGTCCCGAATATATCGCGAATATTTTTCCTGAATCTATCGACTGCGTTACCTGCGACGTAGTCGCGCCGTAATAACTGTAAAGTTTCGTGTTCACCGTGAACTGATTCGGGATGAAGAATGAATCAATTACAAAATTGTGCGTTGCTTCCGTAATATTATGATTGTCCGTCGATGCCATGAAAACATTTTTCTTCCAGAGGCTGTTAACGCCGTTTTCCATGTATATCGATTTCGTTATTATATTCGACAGTTGCGTCAGGTTCTGAATCGGAAACCTGCCAACGAATGCGTCAACGTACTGGTCATTTCCTTCGAGAAGTCCGTAGTTCCAGTCAGTATGAGGAGTTCCTTCTCCGACTCCTATCCATTCGGGAATCTTATCGATGTCGCCGACGAGAAGAATGAACTCGGGTCTCGTTGAAACGTTATTGTACAGGTTCTGTATGTACGCTTTAATCGCCGTGTTCGTCGTGCCAGTAACCCCGGTATTTACAACCGTCACGTTATAACCGAGCCCCTGCTTGTGCGTAACAAATGGCGTCAGACCGCTTTCATAATCTGCTGCTGTTATAATAAGATAATTGTTCGTGCCTTTTGAATTCTTGAATTCATAATTCACGAACGTGCTGGCGAAGAATTCGTCCATCGCAGGTCTCGGAAAAAAATCGAGAACCGCGTTCTGATTCAGGTTGATGTTGAAACTTCCGGAACGGGTTTCGGTAAGTTCGTTCCTCGAAGGATTGTACGCGAAAGGATATATCGTAACCATCACGCCCTTCGCTCCGCCCATTACAAACGGTTCCGAAACAACTGCGAAAGGTCCGTCTGAACTTCCCTTTGAATTGTAATATTGCTCGTTTATTACGAATGGCCTGTCATCAAGTTTCTTGCTTTTCTCCCAGGGCATCTGCTTGGGATATATTCTCGTATTCAATGTGTTCGTAATCTTGTCTTGCTTGATGCTGCTTATTTGCACGCTTTGCTCGTTTCTTCCGATGAGCAAGAAGAAAGAGATCTGCGGCAATTGCGGAAGCCCTGTCTCGGAGGTGATTCCGTATTCAGGAATGTTTAATAATAAGTATTCCTGATTCCCGCCCTTTATGTAATCCCTTCCGCATTCGGGAAGATTGAAATCCACTCTGTAACCGGTGCTGTTTCCTGATATTTTAACTCCTCTCGGAACCGTTCCTGAATACAGCGTAGAAGCCGTTATTGCGAAACATAAAGCGAGAAATAAAATCCGTGTGAAATTTTTCATTGCTTGTGTTTTGAATTATAAAATTTATAGTATGATTTCGATTTTTCATCTATCCTTATTACCCGAATGGAAATTATGCGGAAAAGCGTTTCAATAGAAACACCCGGAGAGGATTCCAAGCCTATTATTTCATTTTTCATCGGGAAAATGAGGTATATTTAGTTAAATTAAACTAATTATACAATATTTGCTATATACAAAGTTCCGGCCATTTTCTTTGTCACAATAAAAAAAGCAAACAAACACATATCTGTTTGCCTGCTTTTAAAATTGTAGCGTTTCTGAATTACTTAATATTCTTTATAATTTCTACTGCCTTTTCAGGAGTGAGTTTACAGAATATTTTGTCGTTGACCATCATTGCGGGTCCCTGGTCGCACATCCCGAGACAATTCGTGTGCTCCAGAGTTATTTTCTTGTCCTTCGTAGTTTCGCCTGCGTTGATTTTCAGTTCCCTCTTAATTGCATTTTCAACTTCGTCCTTGCCTGCGAGGTCGCATACGATTGTCCTGCAGAGGCGGACAATGTTTCTTCCCTGCGGTTCGGAATGCAGAAACGAATAGAATGAAATTACGCTGTAAACTTCGACAGGATGTATATCGAGCAGACGCGCGATTTCCTGCTGCGCGAAATCGGGAATGTACCTGTGCTTGCGCTGAACTGCCTGCAAAATCGGCATCAAAGCCGAACGTTCCGTGCCGTGTTCCTTTACAAGCGCTTCGAGTTCTTCCGTGATTGAATTTTTTTCTAATACTAACATAAGCCTTTACTTTTTGTTTAAAATGTTTTCAACTTTTTGGATTAACATGTCTGGCGATATCGGCTTTTCAACGAAATCGTCCACGGGGACCATGTCGCTTGCTCCGAAATCCATTCCGACTGCCTTGGAAATTGAAGTGTACATTATTATCGGCGTCTTGTTGTTTTCCTTGCGCAGTTTCTGAGCAAGGAAAAAACCGTCGTCCGGCTCATCCATCATGACGTCGAGTATGATTAGATCGGGCTTTTGGTTAGTAATGATTTCATATCCTTCTTTGGGATTGCTTGCGGTGATGACCTTGTAACCCTTCGATGTTAATACCAGTTCGCTGGCTTCACGAATATCAGGATCATCGTCGATGACTGCTATGAGTGCCATTTATTCCTCCGGAAATGTTTTAAAGATTTATGAAACATAAATAATAGTGCGCTGAATTACTATTCAAAAATTTTTCACCTATCCGGCCTCGGGAATTGTCATTGATAGATGATTTTATAAAGCGTAATTTTGTATTGGAGATTGTGATGTTTCCCTTTAACTTCATATTAAAATCAACACTATTCACTAAAGAAAAAAAACAAAACTGTTTTTAACCCGAAAGGGGCGAAATTATGTCAAAAACCGTATTATTAATACTCGTTGGTAACCGCAAGGATGCCGCCGTTGAGGTCCAGAAAGTCCTGACTGCCTGGGGATGTCTCATTAAAACAAGACTGGGTATTCACGACGGAATTCTCGACGATTGTTCCGAACAGGGATTGATTATTCTTGAATTGTACGGAACGACAGAACAAAAGGAAGAAGTGTCAAGAAAAATTTCTCTTATTCAGGGAGTTTCATCGAAGTTAGTAGAATTAAAAGTATAAATTATTTCCCCGAAGACCTCACGAGTCTTCGCAAAGACAACTTAAAAGAATCATATGCACAAACAAATTTTTGAAAAGTATCCCGCCAAGGATAAGAGCAACCTTATCGCTCTTCTGCAGGGCGTACAGGATAATTACGGATATTTACCCGAAGGAGCGCTTCAGGATGTTGCCGACTACGTCGGTCTTCCCCTAAGCCGTGTTTACGGCGTGGCTACTTTCTACAACCAGTTCCGGTTGACCCCCCTCGGCGAAAACGTTATCCGGGTATGCAGGGGTACGGCTTGCCACGTTTGCAATTCCGCGAACATATTGTTTACACTCGAAACCAATTTAGGAATCAGCGCGGGGCAGACAACCCGTGACAAGAGATTCACTCTTGAAACAGTTGCCTGTATCGGCGCCTGCAGTATCGCCCCGGTCATCACCGTTAATGACGAATATCATGGAAAAGTGACTGTTAAGGAAATTCCGAACATATTAAAAAAATATAATACCGCAAAGCCGGTGAACGATAAACAGAAAGCAGGTGTCAAATGAAAACTTTCATAGATGTATGCTGCAATGAATGCTGGCATTCACCCGAAAAACCCTGTGACCAGTTCGTTAGATGCTGCACCGAAGGACCGTTGTGCCATCATAATCCCGAATGCGAAAAGAAATTTAAGGACCTGAACAGAAAATTAAGATACGAAGAACACGACGTCCCGATTATAATTATAGGTAAAGGCACCTGCGGACTCGCCGCCGGAGCACAGAAAGTGGAAGACGCTATCAGGGCGGAACTCAGCAAACTAAACATTAAGGCTCAGATTGAAACCACGGGCTGCGTTGGCTGCTGCGCTCAGGAGCCGATTGTCGACATCAAAATGCCCGGAGGCGACAGGATTTCATATTCTCAGGTGTCACCGAAAATCGTTCCGAGACTCATTAAGAAAACAATTGTTGAAAAAGATATTTTTAAGGAAAACCTTCTCGGCACTTACGGAAAATCGAACGGTGAAGTGAAGAATATAAACAAGACCCCGTTCTTCGAGCATCAGATGAAAATTGTACTCGAAAATTGCGGAGTCGTCAACCCCACTTCCATCGACGCCTATATTTCTAACGGCGGTTTTAAGGCTCTCGATAAGGTTATCTGCCATATGAAACCGGAGGAAGTCGTGAAAGACGTTCTGGCCAGCGGGCTTAGAGGAAGGGGCGGCGGCGGTTTCCCGACAGGAAAGAAATGGGAATTCGCGCACAAACAAAAATCGGATATAAAATATATAATCTGCAATGCCGACGAGGGCGACCCGGGCGCGTTTATGGACAGGTCGGTGCTCGAAAGCGACCCGTTCAAAATAGTCGAGGGAATGCTGATTGGCGGTTATGCTATCGGAGCCTCGCTCGGATATATTTATTGCCGCGCTGAATATCCTCTCGCAATCGCAAGACTCGAGAATACGATAAAAGACTGTAAGAGATACGGACTCCTCGGCGACAATATCCTTGGTTCAGGATTTACTTTCAACCTCAAGATTAAAAAAGGCGCGGGCGCTTTCGTCTGCGGCGAAGAAACAGCGTTGATTGCTTCAATAGAAGGCAAGCGCGGTATGCCAAAACCTCGTCCGCCGTATCCCGCGGTTTCAGGTTTATGGAACAAACCGACGGTAATCAATAACGTGGAAACATTCGCAAACATTCCGCAGGTGTTCAAAAGAGGCTCGGAATGGTTCGCCTCAATAGGTACAGCGTCCAGCAAGGGCACGAAAGTTTTCGCGCTCAGCGGAAAGGTCAAAAATACCGGACTCGTTGAGGTGCCGATGGGCATTACACTCAGGGAAGTCGTCTTCAAAATCGGCGGCGGTATTCCCGACAACAAGAAATTTAAAGCCGTCCAGATTGGCGGACCTTCGGGCGGATGCCTCCCCGACCAGGTGCTTGATACCGTCGTGGATTACGAATCTCTGAAAAAAGTAGGCGCTATGATGGGCTCGGGAGGATTCGTGGTTATGGATGAAACAACCTGTATGGTTGACGTCGCGAAGTTCTTCCTGTCATTCATTCAGAATGAATCCTGCGGTAAATGCGTTCCCTGCCGCGAAGGAACGAAACGTATGCTTGAAATTATCGAGAAGATACCGCAGAGTTACAAGAACACGAAAAATAAAGTCGACCAGTTGCAGAGGTTCAAAGGAATTATACACCTGCAAAGACTTGCAGACGTGATTAAGGACACTTCACTATGCGGCCTCGGTCAGTCTGCCCCAAATCCGATACTCTCAGGTCTTATGTACTTCCGCGACGAATACGAAGAGCATCTGTACGACAGAAAATGCTCGGCGGGAGTCTGCAAGGAACTTCTCACTTTCGTTATAAATAACGATTTGTGCGAAGGATGCGGTCTTTGCGCCCGCAGATGCCCCGTCGAGGCAATCATCGGGGAAAAAGGTCAGGCGCATTACATAATTGAAGACAAGTGCATCAAATGCGGTATGTGCATCGATAACTGCAAATTTGAAGCGGTTCTTGTTTCGTAATTTTTGAAAATAAAATTTTGAATTAATAATATGGTAGAACTCACAATAAATAAGATAAAAGTTAAAGCCGAAGAAGGTATGACGATTCTCGATGCCGCGAAATCTGCAGGCATCGCCGTCCCGACTTTGTGCCACATAAAGAACCTGTTCCCGACAGGCGCGTGCAGAATTTGCTCCGTCGAAGTGGAAGGACAGAGAGGGCTTATTCCTTCTTGCGCATACCCTGTTTATGACGGAATGGTTGTCGATACGAATTCACCGAGAGTCAGAAAAGCGAGAAAGACTATTGTCGAACTTCTCATAGAAAACCATCCCCAGGATTGCCTTATTTGCGTCAGGAACAAAAACTGCGAACTGCAGGATTTATCCGCACAGTACGGCATACGCGAACACAGGTACGCGGGCGAGTCGAAGGACCACGCGATTGACATTTCGAGTCCTTCGATGGAACGCGATCCCGCAAAGTGCATTCTCTGCGGCAGATGCGTCCGCGTCTGCAACGAAGTTCAGCAGGTAGGCGCGATTGATTTCACGAAAAGGGGTTTCCAGAGTATCGTCACCACACCTTACAATAAAGGTCTTAATATCAGCGACTGCATACTCTGCGGACAGTGCATACTCGTATGCCCCACTGCCGCGCTCCGTGAAAAAGGACAATTAAAAGAAGTCGCCAACGCGCTCAATAACAAAAATAAATTCGTCGTCGCTCAGATTGCGCCTGCGGTGCGCGCATCGCTCGGTGAAGAATACAACATGCCGCTCGGAACGGACGTTACGGGGCAACTCGTCACAGGCCTTAAAAGACTCGGTTTCAAGAGGGTTTTCGATACAAACTTCGCCGCAGACCTTACTATAATGGAAGAAGCGACTGAACTCGTCAACCGAGTTACTACAAAGAAACCGCTCCCGATGTTTACAAGTTGCTGCCCCGGATGGGTTAAGTATATTGAGCACAGAAAACCCGAACTCCTTAAGCACGTATCGACTTGCAAATCGCCTCACGAAATGGAAGGCGCCGTTCTTAAGACATATTACGCGAAGAAAATCGGAATCGACCCGAAAGACATCGTCGTCGTATCGATTATGCCCTGCACCGTGAAAAAATTCGAATCGCACAGACCAGAACTATCGGAAGACTATATGCCGGACGTTGACGCTGTTCTCACGACGAGAGAACTCGTAAGATATTTTAATATGGCGGGTATTGATTTTTGCGATTTGCCAGGCTCTGAATTCGACAATCCTCTCGGAGAATCTACGGGCGCCGCAGTAATTTTCGGTACTTCAGGAGGTGTAATGGAAGCCGCGATAAGAACGGCTTACAACATGATAACAGGCAAGGAACTCGAAAAACTTGAGTTCGAACAAATACGCGGATTCGACGGTATTAAAGAACTATCCCTTAACCTCAACGGTCTCGAACTTAACTTTGCCGTTGTCAACGGCATTGGTAACGTCGCGAAAGTACTTGACGAAGTCGAAAACGGAACCTGCAAGTATCATTTTGTCGAAGTCATGGCTTGCCCGGGCGGATGCATAAACGGAGGCGGTCAACCGATTCATCAGAAACCGGAAAAGGTAATTAAGAGAGTGAAGGCTCTCTATGAAATCGATTCCAAAATGATTCACAGGAAATCGCACGAGAATGAATCCGTAAAAGTGCTTTATAAGGAATTCTTCGGAGAGCCGAACAGCCATAAGGCACACGAAATTTTGCACACGCACTACCAAAGCAGAAAGAAATAAATATGTACGGCACCGTTGAAACCATACCGTATCTGTGCAAGAGATGTTATTCCTGCGTCAGAGAATGTCCTGCTATCGCTATACGCGTCGAGCACGGACAGGCAGTCGTTATGTCCGAAAGATGCATAGCGTGCGGCCATTGCGTTACGGTATGCTCTCAGAATGCCAAAAGAACAAAAAGTGAAGTCGGATTTGTTCTCGGCGAGATACTTCCGCGCGGAAATGTCATTGCCGTCGTTGCTCCGTCTTTTCCTGCTTCGTTTCCTGATGATTACGCAAAACTTCCGTCCGCGTTGAGGAAACTTGGTTTCGACAAAGTCTGTGAAGCCGCATTCGGAGCGGATTTAATAAGCCCCGAATATCTCGCGGAGATTGAAAAGGACGGCAAGCAGACAATAATCAGTTCCGCCTGCCCCGCCGTTTATAACTATATCGAGATGTACTATTCGGAACTCGTTCCGAACCTCGCTAAAGTGGTATCTCCGATGGTAGCGATGGGGCGTTATATAAAAGAAACTTTTGGGAAAAATTACAGCGTTGTGTTTATCGGACCTTGCATCGCCAAAAAAAGCGAATGCAAGGACGATAAAGTTCAAGGCGCCATCGACGCGGTCCTTACGTTCGCCGAACTGAAGGAAATACTCGAAGGTAAACAGATTGAAATGTCCGCGCTTGATGAAACAAATTTTGACCCGCCCGAAGGGCTCATCGGCAAATCGTTCCCGTTAGCAGGAGGTCTGATAAAAACCGCCGACATACCGGGCGACATTCTCGAAAAGGAAATTATTGTCGTCGAAGGAAGAAGCAAGGTCGAGGAAATTCTGAACGAATTGCTCGATAATAAAATCAACGCCAGTTTTATTGATATTCTTTTTTGCGAAGGCTGCATAAAAGGTCCCGCTATCGACAGCAACCTGAACTATTATTCGAGACGCGAAAAGGTGATTAATTACATCAACGACAGGATGAAAGCCACAGACAAGCAGGTTTGGAAAAGCAATATCTATAACGCCAGAAACATCGACCTGTCCAGAGAATTCGAAGTCAGGGATAAACGTATTCCTACCCCTGACGAGGAACAGATAAAAGAAATTCTCGCGCAGTCGAACAAGTATTCGAAACAGGACGAATTAAACTGCAGGTCCTGCGGCTATACGACCTGCCGCGACTACGCGATAGCAATCGCGAAGGGACTGGCAGAAAATGATATGTGCCTCCCGTATATGATTGATAAACTTGAAAAGGCATACAAAGAACTGCAGGAAACACAGGAGCAACTTCAGTCCGCGGAAAAACTCGCTTCCATCGGTCAACTCGCCGCGGGCGTCGCGCACGAGATTAATAATCCGCTGGGTACGATTCTGCTTTATACATCTTTACTGAAGAAAGACCTCCAGAAGAAACTTGAATCACCGCAGCAGATTGAAGACCTGAACCTCATCGCCGAAGAGACGAACAGATGCAAGAATATAGTTTCGAATCTTTTGAATTTCGCCAGACAGGGTCGTCTGAAAATATCCGAGGTTGATATATACGACCTTATAAACACTATTCTGAAACCCGTCAGGATAAAACCCGAATTCAAGGGTATATCGTTCTCTGTTGAATGTGAAGCCCACGACACGGGAATAAAAGGAGATTCGGACCAGTTGAAACAGGTCTTCCTTAATGTAATCAATAATGCCTGCGAAGCGCTTGAAGAATGTGAACAGAAGAAAATAAATATTCGAATTTCTAAGATTGACGCTTACATTAATGTCGAAATAAGGGACACGGGCAGCGGCATACCGAAGGAAAATATGGGAAAACTGTTCACTCCGTTTTTCACGACAAAAAAGATGGGTAAAGGCACGGGTCTCGGTCTCGCAATCTCATACGGAATCATTAAAATGCATAAGGGAGATATCAGAGCCGAAAGTGAAACGGGAAAAGGCACTGCTTTTAACATCAAATTACCATTAAATTTACAATAACATAAACGATTAAATATTTTAAGGAGAAATTATGTCAGACACAACAAAAACGCCTAAGAAGATTCTGCTTGTCGACGATGACTATGACCTGTTGGAACAAAACAGAATGCTGCTCGAATCAAAAGGCTATACAGTGGTTACAGCCGACAGTGTCGAGAGCGCCTGGAAAACTTTTAAAGAGGAAAAACCCGACGCCGCTGTGCTCGACCTCATTATGGAAGAACACGATTCGGGATTTATTCTCGCGCATAAAATCAAAAGAGACGCTTACGGAAAAACAATTCCGGTCTTCCTTCTTACATCGGCAACGATGGTTACTGGAATGAAATTCGGCGTAACGACAGGTGAAGAAAAAGAATGGATTAACTGCGATGCGTGGTTTAACAAACCAATCAACATCGACGAACTTTCGACCAAACTCGAAGAGTGTTTCGAAACAAGAAGCATGTGATTCTGTATTTTGAATGATTCGGAATTTTACAAAAGAATTGACACCAAATGGAAGATACAAAACCTAAAGTAATTATTATCGACGATGAGAAAGGCCTCCGAATAGGCACTCAAAGGCTTCTGCAAAGCGAAAACTTCGACGTCGACACGGCGGAAAACGGCCTTACAGGAATACAGATGGCTAAGGATATCGATTATGACCTCGCCATCATTGACCTGAAAATGCCCGACATTGACGGTATATCGGTTCTTAAGGAAATTAAAAAGGCGCGCCCGAATACGGTGTGCTTTATCGCGACCGCTTACGCGAGTTATGATACGGCTATAGAAGCAACTAAACTCGGCGCGTTCACTTATATTCCGAAACCTTTCACGCCCGAGGAACTGCTTCGTAACCTGAACGCGGGTTATGAAAGAAGACTTTTGATTCTCGAATCCGAACGCCTGAAAAGAGAACGCGAAGAAAGGCTTCTTGAACTCGCTTTTGAAAAATCGCGCCTTAATACTATTGTTAATTCCCTCGCGGACGGCGTTTTCGTCGTAAACAAAGACGGCGAACTCGTGCTCTTCAATCCCGCCGCTATAAAGTTTATAGAATTGAACGATATCATTCTCGGCGAAAGAATTCTCGGAATTCTCCCGCCGAAAATCAGCGAACTCATTGAAAAAATCCTCGGAAACCCAGCGTTCGAAAATAAAACACTTTCAGCGGAAGTTGAACTCAAACCCGACAGAGGACTCGTAGTAGAAATAAAGTGCTCGCCTGTCCCGCATCCTGACGGCTCGCTTGCGGGCGTTGTGGCTGTACTTAGCAACATTACGGAAACTAAGAAAATTGAATACGTTAAATCACAGTTCGTATCGATGGTTGCGCACGAATTGAAAACTCCGATGGCTGCCGTTCTCGGTTTCCTGAACATAATTCTTAACCCCGAATTGAAAACTACCGCTGAGCAACAGGCGGATTACCTGAACCGCTCGAGAAACAGACTTCAGGGTCTCGTTGAAATGGTGAACGACCTGCTTGACATTTCCAGGATGGAAATGAAAACGAAACAACGCGAACTTAAAGAACTTAATATCGGCGAAATCGTTAAAGGCACTGTTGACTTCCTCGAACTCGAACTTAAGAAAAAAGGCATTACAGTTACCTCAAAATATCAGGAAAACCTTCCGGTGTTCAAGGCGGACAACAACGAAGTTACGAGGCTGTTCACCAACATTATCGGAAATGCGATAAAGTACAATAAAGACAATGGCACAATCGATGTTGAAGTTTATACAAACAAGAATTATATCGTCACAAGGATTGCGGATACAGGAATAGGTATGAAACCCGAAGATAAGGCGAAACTATTCTCGGAATTCTTCAGGGTTAAAAACGAATATACCAGAAGCATCAGCGGAACAGGCCTCGGTCTGTCCATAGTAAAAAGAATCGCTGAATCATATTCGGGTAGAATAGAAGTCGAATCGGAATATACCAAAGGTTCCACGTTCACGATCTATCTCCCCTTCACAAAATAATTTTATCCTTGTCCCCCGCTGGCGGGAGTGCCCCGATTTATCGGGGCGGGGGTGGGCATAAACAATATTTGTCTGCTTAAGAAATAAAAGAAATAATGACCGGTTCCCGAAAACACTTCAGGAACCGGTCGTTTTTTAATAATCTTATTCTAGTGGTATCGCTTTTTTATTCATTTTTGCCCAGGTCTCAAACGACTGAAGTTCCGGATTCAGCCTCTTGCTTTCTTCGATATTCCGGACTCCGCAAAAATAGTCGTTGAAATCGTGTTTGAACTGGAACATGTTGCCTATGTCATCGGCCCCCGGAAATCCGAATCCTCTGTAAACATCGAACGGTACGCTGCTGTAATTTATTTCAACGCCGAGAGCATTGGTGAGCGTTTCTGTCATCTGCTTTCCCGTAATGTGCTCCCCCGATATTCCGACTGTCTTACCGATATAACCGCTTCCGTCCTTGAATATTCCGTAAGCGCATTTACCGATGTCTTCCGCCGCGATTCCCGGCAGTTTCTTGTCTTCCATTGGAATCGTAAAATAATACTTCCCGTCCTCGCCTTTCTTCGGACCAAGACCAAAATAAATTAAATTATCCCAGTAGAACGACGTGAGTAGAAAAGTGGTCGGTATTCCGTATTCTTTGAAGAACCTGTCCCCCTCTCCTTTCCCGTCGAAATGCGGAACCTTGTATTTTCCGGCAAGCGTAGGCATCCTGTTATCATCGAGCGGTACCCATTTTCTCGTGTCTTCAAGAGTTGACCAGATTACATGCTTTACAACTGCTGCTTTCGCAGCCGCGGCAATATTCTTAATCTGCTCGATTTCCTTGTCCGCAGAAAAGTGCTCCCAGAAATTTGTGACTGCATACAGTCCGTATGCCCCCTCGAATGCTTTCTTAAGGCTTTCAGCGTCGTCGAGATCTGCGGTTACTACTTCAGCACCGGATTTTGAAAGCGTAAGCGCCTTATCGGAATTTGCATTCCGCGTAATAGCGCGGACCTTGAATTCAGTTCCCGGATCGCTTATTATTGCGCGCGCAAGCCCTCCGCCCTGCGCGCCTGTGGCGCCGATTACGGCGATTATTTTTTTGTCTGACATTTAATTTTTCTCCTTGATTTATGAATTTTACAACTAATTCTTAAAACACTTTCACGGACAAATTAATTCAGCATCATAAAATAAAAAGGCCGGTTCGACCCGGCCTTAGAATTGCTCTATCGGTTTATATATTAAAAATTCACTTTAAGTTTCGCGTAGAAATTCCTCCCGGGTTCAATTGTTATCAGACCGCGGTTGGACGCAAGATGATTCCTGTACTCTTTATCGAAGATGTTATCCACACCCGCGAATAACTGAAATACAGCGAACTTCGTTTTTAATGGCATAGATGATAATGCCGCGTTGAAAACCGCGTATCCGGGAGTGTCAACTTCACCCGGCGCTGTGTTTTCCTGCTTGTTGAAAAGTTCGCTGCTAATATCCGCGCTGACGTAATTGTAAACCGAAAATTTTACGCCAAACTTTGCATTCATCGGCGCTATCTGAGGCAGGTTTACCTGGTTTTGCGTATCTTCGCCTCTGACATAAGAAAGCGACCCGTATGTTATGAAAGTTTTGTAGATGTTATATATTATTTCGAAATCATATCCGTACAATCTTGCCTTGCCAATGTTCGTCTTGATGAAGGCAGCCCTGTTCTCGTACGTCCCCGGTACTTCAGCCACAAGGTCTTCGAAGTAATTATAAAAAACATTCCCGTTGAATGTGAATCTGTCTCTCCAAACCCTGAAACCCAGGTCCGCGAAGAATCCCTTTTCGGGTGCAAGTTCGGGGTTCCCCACTCTCAGTGAACTTCCGAGGTCTATATACTGATATCTTTCCTCAAGCGCAGGTGAACGGAATGATCTCGATATGTTGAATGTAACATCATAATTCTTTGTAATGGAATAAATCATCCCCAGATTCGTACTCCACGAAATATCATTCGCTTCACGTGAGTTCCACATAATCTTCTGTCCCGCGGGTGAGTTGTTCCTTGTTCCGTTTACTATTTCATATACAGGCTGGTAAGCAAGCGAGTTCGTTACTTTTATCTGGTCAACCCTGCCGCCAACGTTCATTCTAAGTTTGTCGCAGAAAAGTTTCATCTCGTCCTGAACGTATGCCCCTATGCTCCTGTAATCCGCGTCTGGTATGGGTTTCTCCCCGATTGTCTTGTAAATTGTGCTGAGCAGCGCGCCGGAGGTTGTATCGTAATTTTCTATCCTTTGATTCTTTTCGCGCTTGCTGTCAAGTGCGCGCATCCAGAAATCTACTCCCGTAATAAGATAATTGCTTTTGCTCAATTCCCAGTCCGCTTTGAACTGAAGCCCGTTAGTATAGTGCCTCGCGTTCGGTGTTATGCTTTCGACATAAACTTTTTGCTTCAGTTTTCCCGATGTTGTTTTTATAGATTGAATCGTGAATGGATTGTTGATTACGTCCCTGAGTATTGACTGATAATAATATTTTACCGAAAATTCTTTAAGCGGTGCTCCAATCTCCTTAATTTTATACTCTCCCGAAACCATATCCCTGTTTTCTTTCGGATATGTAACTATCGCGTTTGTCGGAAACAAATTTCCGGCTCCCGGAACACCTATATCTATACCTCTGAACCTCTGGTACGAAAGCCTGAATTCGTGATCCTTCAGCGGACGAAAACCGAGATTCGCGCTTATGTTGTTGTCCTTGAACTGGCTGTTCGGAAGTTCGCCTTTTGGCGTGGTCACGTTTCTTGCATCCCGTATGCTCCCGCTGATTTTCGCGAAGAAACTCTGCGAGGACGCGTATAAACTCATCCAGCCGTTTGAATTTTGATTTACTGAATTGTATCCGCCTATTATCGAACCGCCGTAAATAAACTTATTGCTGAAATCTCCGTTCTTCGTGTAAATATTAACTACCCCGCCAAACGCTCCCGTGCCGTATAATGAAGAAACACCGCCTTTCAACACTTCGATTCGCTCGACGTCGTTTAGGTCAACCATCGAAAGTCTCGCCGATATGTCAGTGGCTGTCTCTATTCTGTTGCCGTCAATGTTTGTTACTATGTTAGATTTACTCAAACCCCTTATGCTTATGTCTGTCGCCCATATGCCGTCCCTGACAAGCGACAATCCGGGCTTGCTGTCAAGCGCGTCTGATATCGTATTGTATTGTCTTTTCGATATTTCGTCATCGGAAAGAATTTCCATCGGCATTGGTACATCCTTTTGCAATGTCTGATACCTCGTGCTCGTAACTTTTATCTCGCCTGTAGTAATATCCCATGGAAGAAGTTTTATGTCGATGTTCGTCGTCATCGGACCTGTTACTTCCACGTTAACCGAACCTGTCTTATATCCTTCGTGGAAAAATGTGAGTTTGTGCTTGCCCGATGCGACTTTTTCGAAGAGAAATAATCCCGATGCATCAGAAACAGATTTCAATCCCGATTCTTTGATTATAATTTCCGCTCCTGTTACCGGAACACCGGACTCACGGTCTGTTATGTACCCCTGTATGTTTCCTGTCTGTGCGATGATTTTAACGGAAATCAGCAAGAGTATCGAAAGCGTAATAATTCTTTTCATCGTGTTGTTTTGATTTTAAATCGTACTAAAATATCCTTTTTCAAAAGGAAAATAAATCCAATAATTCGTCGTTATCCCGGCCGCTTTGTTTATTGCACGTGTGATTCCTGAAATTTTTTAATAACGGTGCGGGGATTTTGAAACGTTGTTATATTA
>DATMXZ010000337.1:0-7225 GCA_035561235.1 Ignavibacteria bacterium | reverse complement strand
GTTTCAGTGAAATTCCCGGCTTTTAATTTATAGAAATACAATCCGCTCGGAGAGTTGTCTCCGTCGAAAATAACTTCGTACATTCCCGGCATAAGACTCTCGTTCACAAGAGTTTCGATTTCCTTGCCGAGCAGGTCGTATATCTTCAGCGATACAATCCCATTTTCAATTTTCGATTTTCCGTTTACGGGTATTTCGAATTTTATCTTCGTCACGGGATTAAACGGATTGGGATAGTTCTGCGACAGCGAGAAAGCGACAGGAATATTTTGGCTCTCGTTTTCGCTGCCAACTATGAATCCCGCCCAGACCTTATAAACATTTTTTGTCGTTACGGCATAGAAAGTATCAAGCGTTCCGGGGTCTTTCGACAAGCCGATAATAACTTTCGAAGGAGAGAACGAATTATTGTAAAGAGACCAGTTGCCGCCTCTGTTCGTGGAGATATAAACCCCGAGGCTGTCTCCGCCATACAATATGTTCGCGTTGTCGGGATTTATTTCGAGAGAGGAAAACTTTACCTGCGTTACGATTGAATCCCAAAGGAGCCCCTTGTTCGTAGACCTGTACAGCCGGAAATCGTTGTATCCGAATAATGCAGAATCCTTGTAACTGAAAACTATGTCCTTCATCCATTTCACCTCGATTGAGTCGAAATTATAGCCCCCGTTAGTAGATACAAATATTTTGCTTTTGCCGTTGGCATATACAAACGCGGTATCGAAAGGATTGTATTTAAGGAATCCGTACTGATTATACTGAATCATATAAGACGACGACTGTTCCCGCAAATCGCAGATATTTGAAATGACTATCCAGTTAACACCGCCGTTCGTGCTGAGATTAATGTCATAACCGCCCGGATAATATAACTGTCTGAACCCTAACAATATTTCATTAGGCTTCTTCGGATTATAATCCGCGCCTGCAGGGAATAAAATCACACCTCCGCATCCGAAAGGCGCCTGCGAGTAAGTCGCTCCGCCGTTCGTGGTATAATAAGAATTCGCGTCAGGGCAGGATGCCCCGGGAGTAACGACATATTTATAAATGAAGTTAGTATCGTTCCTCGATACCGCAAACGATGGAATTGGCTTGCATTCAAGAGTACCGTAAGGGTATTCAATTCCCCACGCTGCATTTATAAATCCGTTATACGGCAGGAACCACGCGCCGGTGCTTTTGTTCAATGTAAGATAGTTTCCGCTCGAGTTATTCCCCGAGGAAATATTGTAAAGACCGAGTTGTACTAAAATTCTTTTTATCCCGCCTGTCGGTTTCACAGTATTAAATACAGTTATGCCGTAATTTCCCGAATTGTAAATTAATTGTGTGCCGTTTTGAGAGGACGCCGATGCGGTTACGAAAAGGATACAAATGAAGCAAAGAATAATCTTTTTCATTTCTCGTTCATTAAAATTTTCTGACTCCTGTAAATAAGGTGATGTTTCTTATGACCGCCTGTAATTTAAAACTATAAACCTTGCATCATGAACCGACCATTTGCTCAAATGCTTTATTAACATTATAGAATCAAAATTCCCGATGTTAATATAGTAAGTAATTATTATAAAAGTAAAGCCATTTTTGTTATTTCAAAAAACAGTAAAATTGTTTTTTCAGGCGATTTTGGCAATTTCGTATTGCTATTGCCGGAGGTGAAAGTAATGCGGAGTGTATCGGGGACTATTCTTGCTATTAATTGCTTTAGTTAAAATATTTTTTTATGACTTTACGGTATTAAAGACAGCGAACGGTATCGTCAGAGCGTAACTTCCGTCCGCTGAAGGTTTCATTTCTTCGAGCACTTCTTTGAATAACTTTTTCCTGCTTGCTTTTGAAAGCACTTTCTCCCAGTTAGGAATAAATCCGGTTCTGATTAGAGAATGTCCGAAGAATGCTTCAGTGTCGGAAAATTTCATTGTGAACTCATCCTTATAAACGTCGATAATGCCGAAACCGTGATTGGTAAAGAGCGATTCGATTTCCTCAAGAGGTCTCCGCTTTTCATAAATATGTTTCTTAAGACTGTCGGACTCCGCTTTCATGCGGTACTTTTTCAGTACCTTAAAGAACGCCTGATAAAATTCTTTCATCGTTCCGTCAAGATTAACCGTTGCCGCGAACTGAGCGCCGCTCTTCGCTATCCTTCCGCATTCACCGAACACTTTATCGGCGTCCTGAACATTATTGATACCGTTGTTCGAAATAATAAGGTCAACGGAATTGTCTCCGAGCGGTATTTTCTCCGCTGCTGCGAAAAGCAGTTTCACGTTCTTTATTCCGAAAAATTTGATTCTGTAATTTGCCCGTCTGTGAGAAGGACGCCACGGGTCTATGCCGTAAACAACCGAGGAATTTCCGAGCCGCTGCGCGAGTTCGATTAGAGGGAATCCCGTTCCGAATCCTATATCGAGAGCCGTGATGTTCTTCCTGTAAACTACCGTGTCCAGCAGTTTCAACCCGAATGGAGCAGACCACAACGGTAATTCGTCTATCACGGATGATGACAGCGGTGTATCAAAATTGTAATCTGCTCCTATATAATCGGGTTTGGTATCTTTTTTCAAATTTACTTTATTAATTTTCCCGAACCGTTGCTTTCAATCTTTTTAATGGTGTAATCGCCGGCGAGATAAAGGTCTCCCGAACCGTTTATTTCAACGACCGCTTCCTTCGTGCAGTTGAGTTTAACATCTCCGGAGCCGTTGAGTTCGACCTTGAGGCTGCCCGCGGTGAAACTTTCTCCTTTAAATTTTCCCGTACCGTTGTTCTCAAGTTTAAGGTTAGTCGCGGTTCCTTCAGCGGTCAGATTGCCCGAGCCGTTATTGTCAATCATCGCGTTAAGCGAATTTATTTTCGCCGTCATATCGCCCGAGCCCGTATGTTCCGCTTTAACATTACCCTTCGGATTATCGAAATTAAAAACCATATTGCCCGAGCCCGTATGCTCGACGCTGCAATTCGTAGCGTCAGCCGTAACCTTCGAATCTCCCGAACCAGTTATCTCAACCTTAAGATCAGTAGAGGACACGCTGAAATCGAGATTGCCCGAACCGACGTGTTCGAGTTTAAACTTATCTGATTTTATTGTATTCAGAGACTTTACATCCCCGGACCCGACACCGGATAGTTTGTTAAGTTCTTTTACGGTAACGTAAACATCGAACTTTGTCGGCGAGATGCTTCCTTTCGTAAAACTCAGGTTTAGTTCTTTGCCCGAAACCTCGGCGGAAAAATACTGCATCAGGTTATCGTCCCCCTCAACAGTCAGTTTTTCGGTTTCCGACTGGCTGATGAATACGTTGAATGAACCCAGAGAATTGATTTTGTTGAAACCGGAAACGGCGATATCCTTCTTGACAATGTTGCCGTCGCCTTTTAAAGTCTGAGCGAAAGAAAATACCGGCATTAAAAATGTCAGTATCAGCAAATTGATGTATATTCTGTTCTTCATAATTGTCCTTAATTTTTATTGTTATCTGAATATACGCATTCAAAATAAAAAAGTTTTACTTTCAATCTCATAAACTCACGTGCAGGTTCAGGCTGCCCGCTCCGGGGTAAATCGTAATGTTGCCTCTTCTGCCCGTCGAACCGTTCCGCTTCGAAGAAATGAAGTCGCCGATGAAATACCCTACAGCCGAGCCGAGAAGGACATCCGACGCCCAGTGTTCGTCGTGGTAAACACGCGACAACGCGGTAATTCCCGCGAGCGTGTACAATCCAATCGATGCGAATGTGTTGTTTATTCTGTTTGCAAGCACGGAGGAAACGGCGAACGCGACAGTTGAATGCCCCGAAGGCATCGAAGTATTTCCCGTGTTAAAACTGAGCAGCCTGTAAAACTGAGAGCCCTCTTCTTTTTGCGGCCGCGACCTGCCGATTACAGTCTTAAAAACATTCGTTACAATTCCCGAATAAAGAACGGATTCAAACACCATTCTCCCTGTAACCCTTATATAATCATTCTTTGAGAATAATCCCGCGGTATAAATTCCTCCGCCAATTATTACAGGCGCGGCAATCTCACCGTAAAGTTTCGCGGCGTCCGAAATTTCGTCGTTCATTTCACTCCGCTGTTTTAACGAATTAGCGCGTATTGATTCGTCTTTCAGGTAAACCGCTGCCGTCGTAACGAACAGCGCGCCGAGAGTAATTCCGTCCTTCCCTTTCCAATGGAGCGGTGACGTGAATAATGCGGAGCCGTCGTTCAATGATTCGCTGATGTCGGAACCGATAATCCGGAATATACCGCTTTCCTTTTGCTGTCCTGCACTGATGACAGGCATTAAAAAAATAATCAGCGTAATATATGCCAGAATTCTATTTACCATTATGATTATACTTTACGAACAAGGAAACATATAAAACAGTTACAACCGCGCCCGCGGAAGAATATATAAAAGCAGCGGACGGTGAGATTGAACTCCAGAGGAGTCCCGCCGTAAAACTCGCCAACATCGTGAATACGCTACCGAGTCCCGTGTAGAATCCTATCGCTGTCGCGGTGTCCTCTTTTTTCGATATATTCGTTATCCAGGCTTTCGATATGCTTTCCGTCGAAGAAGCGTAAATGCCGTAAAAGAAAAAGAGAACGAATATTACAAGCAGCGAAGGATTCATTGCCATACCGGCATATACTGCCGCGAAAACCAGCGTTCCGATAATAAAAACTTTCTTGTATCCGAGTTTATCCGCGAGCATTCCCGCAGGATAAGAGAAAACGGCATAGACGAAATTATAAAAAATGTACGCGGATATTACTTCCGTGTTTGAATAGCCAGCCTGTTTGACCATCAGAAGGAGAAAAATGTCAGAACTGTTGATGAGCGTGAAAAAAAGCAGCGCGGGAACAAGTCTCTTGAATCTCGAATCGGAGATTTTCCAGTATTTGAGAAACGAGAAAAATCCGGCGGACTTCACGGACGGATTCGGGAAAATGTTTTTGTCCTTGAGAATAAACGTTATCATAACGCCAATGATACCCGGAATGAAAGCGATAAGAAACAGGAGCCTGAAATTATCCGGAAGAAAATACAGGAACACGAGCGCTGCAACGGGTCCAAGCATCGCTCCCGCCGTGTCCATAGCCCTGTGAAAACCGAATATTCTCGCTTTTGTATCCGGAGCCGACTCCGCCGAAAGTATTGCGTCCCTTGCTGATGTTCTCACTCCTTTGCCGAGCCTGTCCAAGCCCCTTGCAAGGAAAACCCATAAAGGAAACTGAAACAGGGCGAGCATCGGTTTCGATATCGAACTGAAAAAATAACCGAGCCTTACAAAAGGAACGCGTTTTCCCGTTCTGTCAGAGAACAAACCGAAATATCCCTTGCTGAGCCCCGCGGTTGCTTCGGCAAATCCTTCGAGCAAACCGATAATAAGCGCCGAGAATCCAATTGATTTGAGATAAACAGGCATAACAGGGTAGAGCATCTCGCTCGATATGTCGGTCAGAAGACTTACGACGCTGAGTATAACGACAGTCCTTGATATTCTAATTTTCTTTTCGCAGTCCAATATTAATTTCAGTTTACAGGATGAGAAAGGAATAAATTATAACTTATAAAATTTATTTCAAACTGAAATATTATTCGGATTTCAGTCCGACGCTGAATTTATAATTCTCTTTAATTGAGTAATAGAAGCCCGAGACAAGAAGTCCGAGTGCGTTGAGAAGATGCGTCACAATCGCGTATCCGATAGCAACTTCGGGGTTGATACTATAAATGCTAACCAATGCAGTCTTAATGAACAGGTAATACGAACCCGCTGAATTCCCCGGAAGCGGAAGCGTCATCGCGAACGAAGATAACACGACGATGAGATTTGCGTCAAGAAAACTGAGGTTTATATCAAATGCAAAAAATGAAAGATAGGATGATATTACGTAACATATCCAAATTAATGCGGTCGTAATAAAAATTTTGAAATATGATTTGGGATGCTTGATGAATAGGAACCCGTTTATTATCGAGATGAATATCTTGTGAATGCTTTCCTGGTATTTTTTCGGAAGAATTCTTTTTGTTATTTTCTCAACAATGATTTCCGTCTTCTTCAGGTTGAAAAGCATCAGGACTATGACGAGCACGAACGTGAGTATCACCAGCGAACTGTAGAGTGATATCATTTCGATATCGTAAGGATAAAATGCCTCGGATATTTTCTGCCTGAAAAAGAAAAGGCAGAATCCGAACATGACGAACATCGAGAGCATGTCGAAAATTCTTTCCACGAGAATCGTGCCGAACGCCGATGCTCTCGAAATCTTTTCCTTCTGCGCGGTTATGACGGGTCTGGCGACCTCCCCGCCTCTCGGAATTATCGCGTTCATCATATACCCTATCATTACCGGAGAAAAAAGGCTGGACATCGGTATGTTCTTTTTCAGCGGGTCAAGAAGATATCTCCACCTCAACGCGCGTATGTAACTTCCGATAAACGTGCCGATTAACATACCCGTCAGAGCGTACAGGTATTTTGTTTTCAGAAGTTCCTCGTACAAAAGCCCGAAATCAATATCCTTGAATGCAAGGTATATAAAAAATACGAGCACCGCGGAGAGTACCGTAAATTTTATTATTTTCTTATAAGTATTACCCAAATAATATTATCTTAAATCGATCACTTCTACGTCGGACGGGGGAGAAAAAGTGAATTTCGACGAACTTATTCCCATATCCAATGAAATCTTTTTAAGCAGATATGTGTCCGTTGATTCGGATGAAACGATATGAATTTTCCTTATCAGGTAATCATTCTTATCGACCCAAATCTTGGCGGATTTCACGTTTCCCTTGCTCCTCGGAGAAAGTTTCAGCAGATAGCAATCAACTCCCGATACCTCTTCGGAGCCTTCAAGGTCCGAATAAAAATTTTCGGGATAACTGAACAGATACTTGTTCGGGGAAAACGTATTCCCGTCACTCTTGTAATTGTCGATTATTACCTGTTTCTTTTTCGAGGAGTATGACCAGGATGTAACGCCGTCTGTAAGGACTATCTGGCCTTTGGTTTCTATCCTGTACTTGTTTTCTTTCTGAATGTAGATTGTACCCGATTCCGACTGCGATTTTCCGGATGAATATTTCACGCTGTGGGAAAAACTCGCCTTCGCGTCCTTAATTCCGTTGTAGTTGGACTGGACTTTCTTTATAATTTCCTGCGCATCCTGCGAATATGAGTTACAATAAGCGGTAAGGATAAATAATACGGCAAATAT
>DATMXZ010000336.1:0-4813 GCA_035561235.1 Ignavibacteria bacterium | reverse complement strand
GCATTATAGCGGATTATTTTATATGATGAGAAAACTTTTCGGGGAACAAATGAAAAAACTCATAATAACAGCCCTTTTCCTTATGCTCGTAATACCCGCTGCCGCGCAGGTTTTCACGAATCATTATCCCGCACTTTACGGTAAGAAATCTCAAAAGAAGGAAAGAAGTTTACAGTCGCTCGGAAACGGCGATTCGGAATTATCATACCTCCTCGCTGTCGCCTGGCCTCTGAATCCGATGCTTGTCGTAGAGGACAAAACGGCATATTTCGCACTGACGAAAGAGTTATCGCTTGGAATGCCCGTGTTTTACGCGGGCAATACGCCCGTACTTACGATGTTGGGTGCCGAGTATTCATACGTGTTCAGAGCGGAGAGAAACAGCCACATTCGCGCGTTCGCTGACATTTATATACCGGTGGAATCAGGAGATTTCTTTGCCTTTCTCGCGGGCGCGGGCGGCGGATATTTTACCGACACTAAAAAAAGCGGCATATTCTCTCAGGCGTCTTTCAGCCTTTTCGTTCCGCTTACGGAAGGCACCGCGCTGAAAGTCTATATCAAAGGCAGGAACACTTTTATGCTGAAGAAGGAGGAATCAAACATATTCGACATTTCAATAGGAGCCGCAACAACCTTTTATCTGTCCGGATGGTAAAACAATCTATCCATCGCGCCGGATTTTCAATTTCGTCGGTTTGAAATTTTTCTCTCCTGAAAAGAAAGGAACCTCAAAATTTATCTTTACTAATTTGAACTCCTTAAACCGCCATTTTTCGGCTTTTTCTTCGGGTAAAACAATAATTTGCTTGTATTATTCGAATTATAAGTATAAATTTAATCCGTTAAGGAATTAAGAAATAAAAGCATTTTTCCCCGATTATCAAGATTTGTAATCTGCCGGACGGGAATTATATTTTATACAGGTGACACCATAAAAATCCTGTTCGAAGGAATCGGACAGTTGGATTTTCCAAAGGAAAATCTAATATTAATCAGGAGGCAACAAATTCTATGAAAAAGATTATTTTCGCTCTCGCATTTCAAGTTCTCGTCTCGTCATTCGCGCCCGCTCAATATGGTTACCGCTGGATAACGAATTCAACAGGCACAGCGAACAATATTTACGGAATCCTGATTTCAAATTCCTCAATTAATAATTACGCGGGATTCCTGTGCGGAGGAAACGGCACGTTCCTCGTTTCCACGGATGGCTATAATACCTGGACACAAAGGAGCGTCGGGATGAACGTAAACCTTTACGCTATGACTTTTGCCAACCTGAACCAGAACGCGGTTTTGTGCTGCGGCGATAACGGTGTTGTTTTCTACACAACAAACGCGGGAGTAAACTGGTCGCAGATAAGCACAGGCGTTTCAGCCCGGCTTAACAGCATCAAGTCAATCGGGACATCGCTCTTTGCAGCGGGAGACGGCGGTGTGCTAATTAAATCAACCTGGTCGGGAGGAGTTTATACCCCGTTCACGCAAATATCATCGGGTACGACGCATAACTTAAAATCAATTTATTCAAACGGAAATCTTGCGGCGATTTGCGGAAGCGGCGGCACGATTCTTAAGTCAACGAACGCGGGCGTAAACTGGAACACGGTTAATTTTCCCGGAACGGACAACCTGAATTCGGTTTATACGATAACACCCGATATTATAGTCTGCGGCGATAACGGGAAAATATTTTCTTCCACGAACGAGGGTCTTACGTGGAGCAATAATCCATCGGGAGTTTCCGGTAGCCTGTATAATATTTTAAGCGGAAGTTATATATTCGGTTCCGCCGGAACGGTATTGTTCAACAAGTATGACTGCGGCGGGCAATACAACTGGACGCGCACACCCGCTGTAACGACAGCGGACCTGTATTCGTCCGCGTACTTATATAATAGCGCGGACTTTATAATGTCGGCGGGTTATAACGGAACACTGCTTAAGCGGGTTATAGATACTTTCTCTGTGAACCCGAAAATCAACGCGAACAACATACAAACGCAAATTTCACACAGGGGAATATTCGACCAGTATTTAATGACGCAAAACACGCCCGGCTTCGAATGGCCTAAAGGTTCGGGAAAATGCGTGGTGTTTACAACGGGGCTTTCGGCTTCTTGTTTAATCAACGGGCAATTAGCGCAGACGATGTGCTCTTACAAGGGAGAATATTTCCCCGGAGTGGTGAGAAACGGACAGCATAACGACAGCGGTATATTCAAGCCGTATAAGGTTTCCCGCTCGGACAACCCGTCATCGCCGGACTGGGCGAACTGGGGATGTATGGTTCCTTACGGAGCGCCTTACGTGGATGTAAACAGCAACGGATTTTACGAACCTGCGATTGATACTCCGGGAGTAAGAAACGCGTCCCAGACTTTGTTTATATGTCTGACGGATATAAATCCCTGCTCTCATACGTCCGCAGAAGGTTTCGGCGGCGGCATTATATCGCCGGTTATGAGCATCGAACTGCATATGACCAAATGGGAATATAATTATCAGGCATTGAACGACGTTGTTTTCACAAAGTTTGAAGTCGTGAACAAAGGCGTCAACACGTGGGCGGGAACAAGATTCGCTTTCGTATCCGACCCCGATGTCGGAGACCCGAGCGACGACAATGTCGGATGCGACACAGTTAGAAATATGGGTTACGCTTACAACAGGGACAACGACGACCAGCAATACGGCGCCGCCCCTCCTGCCGTGGGATATGATGTTTTGAAGGGACCCGTTAACAAGAGGATTTTCCCGAACGAGACTTACAACTTGTCGTCATTCACGCGATTCGTGAACTGCAACGGCGATCCTTACAACGAATGTTTTCCAAACAGCGGAAATGAGGCTTATACAATAATGAAAGGATTTAAACTCGACGGCGCGAACTGGCTTGACCCGACACAGCCGACAGGCTGGGGAGGTTTCAAAAGAACTAAAAAGATTTATTACGGCGACCCCGAAACAAATCAAGGGTGGACAGCGGCGAAGAGTTATATTATTAATTACGGAAACGATACCGTCGGCTCTTTAGCCTCTTTCGAAATAACAAGGGATAAAGTATTTTCGCAGGGAATGGGCGCCGATACTTACAGCATATACAGCGGCGACACGGCAACAATCTGGCTGGCTCAACTTGTCGCGAGGGGAAATTCGAACCTGAACTCCGTGACTAAACTTAAAGAACTTTCCGACGTCGTGCAGGGTTTCTTCGACAATAATTTTACAATAGGCGTAAACAGAATTTCGTCCGAAGTTCCTTTGCAATTTTCGCTGAAACAAAATTATCCCAACCCGTTCAACCCCGTGACAAAAATAAAATTCGACGTTGCAAAGATGACAAGAACAAAAATATCCGTTTACGACGTAACGGGGAGAGAACTAAAAGTTCTTGTAAATGATTTGCTTCAGCCGGGCACGTACGAGACAACGTGGGACGCTTCGGGTCTCTCCAGCGGGGTGTATTTTTACAGACTGACCGCGGACGATTTCAAGGAAACGAAAAAGATGGCTTTGATAAAATAAAAGTTTTTTCAGGCAACATAAAAATTTTATTTAAGAAATATGAAACGTTTGATTTTTTTCGCGTTGATTGTATTTCTTGTAACGGGTTCGGCAAAAGCGCAGCCTAATCCGATTTATCCGACCGGAACGATTAACACTCTTACACCGCTCTTTGACTGGTCCGATTATCCATCCGCGCTGATGTATAAGATACAGGTTAACGCGGGCGTTAACACAGTGATAAATGACTCAACCCCCGTATCGCAATACCAGACGCCTTACGGCGCGCTTGCGGAAAACACGCTTTATTACTGGAGAGTCGGCGCAAGAACCGGCGCGGGGGTCGTATGGTCGTCGTATTATACGTTTAATATAATATTGAATCCCGTTCTGCCGCCTACGCTGATTTACCCGCCGAACAATTCCGTTCTTTGCGGAAGTTCAATTGTCTTTGACTGGTCTGATGTAACGGGAGCAATATCATATCAAATTCAAATCGCGCAGGGTGTTTCGTTTACGCAGCCGGTTCTGGACGTATCCGGTCTTGTAAATTCGGGATACGCATTACAGACGGGTATTCTGCAATACGGAATAACGTATTACTGGAGGGTGAGGGCGGTGACAGCGAGCGGAACGACGAACTGGTCTTCGGTCTCGTGTTTCGCTATTTTGAGCGCGCTTCCCGCGCCTGTGATTATAACCGCTCCGCACGGAACAATAAATACGCTGACTCCGTATTTCGCGTGGAATCCGACGAACGGCGCTTCGGGCTACAGACTTTCGATTTCAACCTCGCCCGGTTTCGGAACGGTAATGTACGATACGCTGGTAACGGGATTGTCCGTCACGCTTCGCGCGGGTGTGCTTTCATACAATATAACCTATTACTGGCGGCTTGCTGCGGTTAATGTCTGCGGAAACGGGAACTGGTCAAGCGTTTGGAATTTTATAGTCGAGGAAACGGGCATCAGGCAAATCTCGGGCGGGGTTCCTTCGGAATTCAAACTGTATGATAATTATCCGAATCCGTTCAATCAATCATCGGTCATAGGATTTCAATGTTCGATGAAAAGCGGTGTAACGCTGAAAGTGTATGATGTTTCGGGGAAAGAAGTACGGACACTTGTAAACGAAGAATTGCTTCCCGGTATTTACGAAACGACGTTTGACGGAAGCAGTTTGAGCAGCGGCGTGTATTTCGTAAGAATGACAGCCGGCGCGTTTACGGAAATAAAAAGAATTGTACTGATGAAATAGAAATATTTCTTTACAGGAAAAATTTTAGGATACGATAGGGGAATTT
>DATMXZ010000335.1:0-3310 GCA_035561235.1 Ignavibacteria bacterium | reverse complement strand
ATTAATTTGCAGTATAATATAAGTCATTAGTTCATAAAAATTTTTTCAAACTTAAACTTAGGGGTAAAGATGAGAAAAATCCATCTACTTGTTGTTCTAATTGTTCTTGCCTTTAGTACCGTTCTGCAGGCTCAAAGCGTTAAACTGACAGGTTCGGTAGTGAACTCGGAAACCCTTGAAGCAATATCAAATGCTACTGTCGAGTTGGTTCCTGGGCAGTACAAGGCTGTTACGGATTCAAAAGGCCTGTTTGAAATCAAGGGCATAAGTCCCGCGACTTACACTCTAATCGTAAATTATATCGGATTCGAGAAATTCTCGGCTCTTGTTGACATAAAATCCGATATGAATTACGAAGTCGTTATGAAAAGCGGGGGCTTATCGACGGAAGTAATTGAAATTAACCGCGCTATCGACAGGGAAACACCCGTAGCGTTTACAGACATCGATCAAAACACGATTGATAAAAGGATGCAGGGTCAGGATGCTCCGCTCCTGCTCAGAAACGTACCGGGCTTTTACGCTTACTCAACCGACGGCGTTGGTAACGGAGAGGGCAAGTTGTTGATCAGAGGTTTTAATCAGAATTACGTGCAGGTTCTGATTAACGGAATACCGACAAACGATCCCGAATCTAATTCGGTTTACTGGTCGAACTGGGGTTCCGTTTCGGCTAACGCCCAGTCAATCCAGATTCAGAGAGGCGCGGGCTCATCATTGTACGGCTCGGGCTCCTTCGGAGGTTCATTTAATATTCTGACCGAAACACCCGGACTCAACAGGTTCATCGGTCTTAAAGGCAATATCGGCGACCCGAAAAACACGATGTACGGCATTACAGTCGGAACCGGGCTTCTCGGAAAGTTCTCCGGTACGCTGAACGTTGAAAGAAAAATCGGCGAAGGTTCAAGAACCAGCGGAAGATATGAAGGTCTTAATTATTACCTGTCGGCTGCGTTCCTGCCCGCGGCGAACCAGACTTTCAAACTCGTCCTGCACGGCGCGCCTCAGTCTCACGGATACTCTTACAGCAACGACGTCGGCTATTTCAAGAAATTCGGATATGTGGCGAATTCGGCGCCGTTGGTTTCGAGAGATGTAGCGAATCTTTGGGACGCGGTCCATAATGCTCAGCCCGAGTTTACATCTCAATATAGAAGCATTTCTGACGGCGTGAGAGAATTAGCGGACGATAATTTTGTCAACCTTTCCCACAACATGTTCCATAAACCTCAGGTCGAACTTCACTGGACTTATAACCTGAAGGACAATTCGACAATCCGCGCGACCGGATTCTGGAGCGCGGGAAGAGGCGGCGGCTCGAGCATTAATTCCGCAGGAACCGTCTGGGGTTATAAAAACGGTTTAGGTGTAAACGGAATCAGAGTCGATACACTCAGTACAAATTATTACGGTTCCGAAGGTTATATAAACAGTTTCGGAGTCTTTGATACAATCTACACGAAAAACGCGTATCAGAGAAACAGTTATTCGATTCACAATCAGACAGGAATTCTTGCAAGTTATGAAAAGAGTTTCGGAAAGACTTTCCGTCTGACGGGCGGCGCTGAATTCAGGTACTGGACAGCCGACCACCCGGGTTATTTTACAAATTTATTCGGAAAAAACAGCGTGACTCAGAGATACGCTTACAGGGATACTGCAGGAAGAGTAACGGGTGCTACTTTTTCAAGAAACGTTTATCAAGGTGATATAAACGGACCCGACTATGACTGGGGATTCGATGTTTTCGGATGGAAATCCGACAACGACCCGACCTACAACAAGCAATACAGAAATTACAACGGCGAAACACCTCAGTTAACGGTATTCACTCAGGGTAACTGGATTTACAAAAACCTGAACATTATGGGTTCGCTCCAGTATGTTTGGTATCAGTACAAACTTACTGAAAATATGCCGAGCGAGAACGCTATCGGACAAAGACTCACTCTCGAACAGGCAAGCACTATGAATCTGCAGAATGAAGGTCCTGCCGGAGATAAATTCTACATGAAGAGCACCGATAACAGATGGTATGAATTCGACCTCGTGAGAGCAGACCGTTCACGCGGATTCCTGCAGCCGAAGGTTGGATTCAACTTCAACGCGACTCCGAATTTCAACATCTTCGGTAACTTCGCGCACGTTGAAAGATTCGCGGACCTCGGAGTTTATTACAATCAGGGACGCATAAACACGGATGCGGAAGATGAAAAATCGAATCAGTTCGAACTTGGTGTGGGATGGAATTCCGAACTCCTGACCACGAAACTGAACGGCTATTACATGCTATGGGACAACAAAGCAGCGAGCATTCAGGACCAGTCAATGGCGGGACAGCCGGGTTATGACAGAAACGGATTCAGGACTGAACTCATCGGTACGTCAAAGCATATGGGTCTTGAATTTGAAATCGGATATTCCTTAAATAAAATTTTACCGGTGAAAGGATTCGGAGTGAGGGGTTCATTAACTTTCATGGATAATACCTGGCAAACGGTTCTTAGCAGCGTATTAACCGACCCGATTTCCGGAAAGAGAAGACCTTTCAATACAAGCGCTTTGGACCAGAACGGAAATGTAGATACATTATTCTTCGATGAACTCGAAGGTACTCCGGTCGCAAGCGGTCCGCAATTCATGTCAAGCCTTAGCCTTACTTACGACCATCAGGGATTCTTTGGTTCCGTGGATATGAGTTTCTTCGCAAAAGACTATATACTCGACGGAGGCAGTTACATGGCCGTTAAAGGAGACTGGGTTGGAACCGATTACAAGAATCGCGAATTATTCCAGAGCGAATTCGACGACCAACTGCCTACAAGGTTCCTGTTCGACGCGAACTTCGGTTATAATTTCAACTTCGGTAAAAAATTGCCGCTGAAAGGAACGGTTGTGTTCCAGGTTCTGAATATATTCGATACGGAATATTTCTCGTCTGCTGACAGATATGGAGTCATTCCGGGAATGAAGCGTTCATTCAGAGCGAATATTTCTCTCGGCTGGTAATCTTTACTTTTAATCAATTAAAAGCGGGGTACAACCCCGCTTTTTTTTCGCCTTAATCGAGGAATTTTTTCATTCGAAATATTCCGTATACGAGAGTCTCCCCGTTCTGTGGGGGACTCTCGGACCTCTTAAACAGCACCAAGGAGTAAATTGATAAATGAATTGTTTTTAATTAATATATTCAATGAACAACCAACAAAAGGAGGAAGGCGAAATTATTCCTTAATAAGTATGTCAACAAGAACAACCAAAAATAAATCAGCAGTATTCTATTTCTTCACGATTACCTGCTTTCGAT
>DATMXZ010000334.1:0-9414 GCA_035561235.1 Ignavibacteria bacterium | reverse complement strand
AAACATTAAAAAAGTAGTTTTTTAATTCATTTTAAAAATTTTTTAAACTTTTAAAAAATAAAAGGAGATATTATGAAAGCCAAATTTTTGGTTTACTTTTTAGTTTTCATTTTGTCTGTAGCATTTGTTGGAAACAGCTATAGCCAAAATAAAAGTTACAGGCTCTCAAAGGATACGTATACGCTTCCGAACGACAATAATGTGAAAAATAGTTCACGTCCGGTGCATATGAGCATTGCACTGGATAAGGGCTTCACATTCGGTGATGCGGTAATAGGACCCGAACAGATGACAACTTTAACAGGTTGGTATGACTATATGACAAACGGCGATAACAGACACTGGATTCTGATGGATCCTGCAGATCCCCAAAAACTCCACGTGCATTACTGCGTGTCGGATTCTGCAAATCCGAGCGGCAGTACATCGCGCAGAACTGTTTACGCTTATTCTTCTGACGGAGGAACAACGTGGACATACGGTACCGAAGTTCCGCAGGGTTTCAGAAGCGGTTTCGGTTATATGGATTTGAAGACTTCTGACGGTGCGGCCGTGATAGCCAATCACAACACACGTCAGCCAACTTTAAATACACATTTATACGTAGACGCGTTTTCACAGTTAGGTTCATTCACGGAATACCTGACTCCCGCAACAAACGGTTTTGTTGCCTGGGGACACGCTGACGTAATGTCAAACGGCAACATCATCTTGATTGGTGAAAGTTATGTCGGCGGCAATGCGTCGGATACGTTGAAATACGCCATTTTCAACGGTACGACTACAACTCCTTGGACCTATCTTGATTACACAAGTTTAACAAGTAACGTCCGCTGGGCAACTTGCGCGGGCGCGAACGGAAACGTTCTTGTCGTGAGCGACCCTGTTTCCGAGGTAACGGTACTCGGCGCCAACGAAATCTATGGATACAGGTCAACCGATAACGGTGCGACCTGGGGTTCGAGAATAACATTATTCACCCCGTTCGTGAACGGCGGAACGGATACAATCGCTCCGTTCTTCGGTCTTGACGCGGCATTCAAACCGGGAACTTCTGACTATTACATTTCATTCAACACAAACGGTAACAGTCTTTTCAAAAAAGCCCAGTTATGGGTTGCGAAGAACGGCGGCGCGCCAAAACTCGTTGCTGACTCTTCAAAAGTTCCTAACACAAGAACCATGCAATCAATGGCAGGTATCACCGGTATTGACCATCCTTCAATCGGCTGGTCAGCAGACGGTAACGTTATGTATTGTGCGTTCTCCGTTATGACCGCGGATACAGGTTCAAGAGGCTGGAACACGAGAGACATTTATTATTGCTTCTCGACTGACGACGGAACGACGTGGTCAAACGCGATTCAGGTTACACAAACTCCTGCAATTGACGAAGGTTATTGCGCAATTTCGAGAGTGAATCCGGGAAACAGTCCCCAAACATACGTCCTTCACATCGTTTATATGAAAGATCCGGGCGACGGTCCTACAGCGTTCAACGGAACAAACCCGACAGCAGATCCTACAAGGAACTGGCTTATCTACAGGAAAATTACTATGCCGACAGTAGGTGTCAAAAACATCAGCACTGTAGCCAGCGATTACAGTTTATCGCAGAATTATCCGAATCCTTTTAATCCGACAACGAACATTAAGTTCTCGATTAAAAAAGCCGGATTCGTTACGTTGAAAGTATATGATATAAACGGTAAAGAAGTATCGACTCTCGTAAACAACAAAATGGAAATCGGCTCGTACGAATACACGCTTAATGCGTCAAATCTTTCGAGCGGTGTTTATTTCTATACAATAAAAGCAAACGGTTATACGGAAACAAAGAAAATGATGTTAATCAAATAAATTAACAACTAATTATGATAACCAAAGCAGCCCTCTGAGTATTTTAATGATACTTTAGAGGGTTGCTATTTTAAAAATTAATCTTTTCGGAGGGAAAAAATGAGGGATTCAATGATAAAAAAATTTACAACTTTTATCATATTCATTACTCTCGTTCTCGGATCCAGCATCGCCTTTTCCCAGACTACAGGTAGTATAGGCGGTGTTATCACTGATGCGGTCGAAAAAACACCTCTCGTCGGAGCCACGGTTAAAATTACCGGTTCCAATATGGGTGCAATAACGGATGATAATGGTGAATATGTAATACTTAACGTTGAAGTTGGTACATATTCGCTTGAAGCATCGTACATCGGTTACGAAACAAAAAGAGTAACCGGAGTAAAAGTATCGGTTGACCAAAGAACGAAAATTAATTTCCAGCTCTCAGTAGCAGGAATTTCGACGGAAGTCATCGTTATCGAGGCAGAAAGGAAAGGCATCGAAGTTGACCAGAGCGGAAGGCTCGTAACACAGGAATCGATTGATAACGCGGGTCTCAGAGGCATAACAAACATTGCTTCCAAGACTGCGGGCGTCATCACGGACGAAAGAGGCGCGAACATAAACATTCGCGGCGGCAGGAGTTCTGAAAACCTGATTATCGTCGACGGTATGGCGACTACAAATCCTCTTGACGGTACTTCGTCGGCTTATGTTCCGAACAGCCTTATGCAGGAAGTCTCTGTTTTAACGGGCGGTTTCGGAGCGGAATATGGTAACGCCTTATCAGGCGTCATTAACGTTTCAACAAGAAGAGGCACGGACAAATACTCCGGTTCGGCCGAAGTTATCTCAGACGTGCTCACGGGCGACTGGATTAATACTGTCTCCCAGGGCTACAATCTTTACAACTTTACGTTGTCAGGTCCGCTTATCCCCGTTAAAGGAATAGCGAATGTTATTAATTTTTCGGGCGCTGTCGAAAGACAATGGAATAAGTCCTATCAGTTAAGTTGGATAGGAGACCAGATCTTCCCGTTAATCGAAGATGAAAGGTATAACGACGGAGCGGATAAGGTTCAGAAAATTACTCCTAACAATTCCCAGAGTCTCTGGAATTACAGCGCGAGACTCGGCATCAACCTGAATGAAACAGGCGCGAAGATTCCTATTAACCTGAGATTCGGCTTCATGCAGACTCAAAACAACAGGAGATTCTTCAACTCGTCATTTATGATGAATAACATCGACAGGATGCCGAGAGCCGAACAGAGAGACCAGCAATTATACGGAAGAATAGTCCACAACCTGACGAGCAAGTTCTTTTATGAACTCCAGTTCAACAGGTATCAAACCGAGAACGAACTCGGCGATAATATCTGGTGGGATAATCTATATGCCTACGGCGACACGCTTCAGAATCCGCAGATGATAAATAGACCCTATTATGCTTACACTCAAGGCTCGAACATCGGCGCAGACCCGAATTACGAAAGTCTGTTCTCAAGAGAAGGAGCCATTTACGGCGCTTACAGCAAAACCGACGTTAGTTATATCGGCGGTAAACTTGACGCAACCTGGGCCATTAACTCAAAGAAGAGCGGCGACCACGAAATAAAGTTCGGTGGCGAGTACAGGTATCATACCTTGAAACATATCGAAGCGAACTATGTGTTCGAACTCGCTATGACAGACCTTTCACCTATGGCAATCTGGTACGGAAGAAACAACTCCGGCAGATTCTACGGATATGATGTGCTCGACAGAGATGGAAACCTTGTGGATCCCACTACAAGAGATCCTTACCATCCTATCGTCGCGGGCGCGTACCTCAGAGATAAGATTGATTTTGGCGATTTTACGGTCAACGCCGGCGTCAGAATGGATTATCTCGATGTGAATACGAAAGTTCTTAAAGATATAACTAAGGTTTATAATGAGGAAACGGGCGAACTCTTAACCCCTGATTTGTATAAGGATAACGATAAAGAAATACTTTTCAGCCCGAGACTGGGATTCTCGTTCCCGATAACGGACAAGACTGTATTCTCCGCTAACTTCGGCAAATTCGTACAAATGCCTCAATTGCAGAACCTTTACATTTCAAGAAATGCGTTTGCAGCCGCTTTGAACAATTCAGTTCAGAACGTGTATGAAAATGCGACATTGAAACCTGAAAAATTGACCCAGTATGAAATCAGCGTGAAACAAAGGGTCGGTGATTTCGTCGATATGGGTTTAACAGTATATTATAGAGAAACTAAAGACCAGATTGGTATCAAGAGGCTTACCGGACAGGTTATTAGCGGTAACCCGACAGCGGGATACGCCACTTACTATAATACTGACTTTGCTATTTCAAGAGGTCTTGAGTTTTATTTAAGTTTAAGAAGAATGAACAGGCTTGCAGTTGATTTTGCCTATACACTGTTGTATGCATCAGGTATCGGATCGGATCCGAATTCCAAATTCTATCTTGGAAGCAATGCAGACCCGACGAATCCGGATGGAGGATTCCCGAATTACGTGTTCCCGCTTGACTACGACCAGAGGCACACGGGTTCGGTAAACGTTGACTACAGATTCGGCGTCAATGACGTTCCTCAAGGATTCCTTGGCAGCGTGCTTAAACAACTCGGTCTTAACGTTCTGTTCACGTTCAACAGCGGAAGACCTTACACGGCAAGAGAATATCCGACTTCATACAGCGCGGATGACGGTAGAGTGCTTTCAACAAAGAACTCTCTCTACACGAACTGGTCGCTTAGATTTGACCTCAAACTGGATAAGACTGTCCAAATCTGGAAGTCAAACTGGAATTTCTATATGTACGTGCAGAACTTATTGAATGCTGAACTTGTAAACTCAGTATTCGGCAGCACTGGCTTGCCCGGTGATAACGGATATCTTAATACCCCTACAGGCGCGGCTTCAAATGCGAATTATAAATATTACGAACCCATCAGACTTAAAGCCATTTTTTACAGGAACTGGGGTTCGCCAAGGCAAATTAGATTTGGGATTAGAGTATCGTTGTAAAAATTAAGTTTAAAAATTAATTTTTAAGATTATGAATAAAAAAATTATATTAATAATAACATTCCTTGCCTTGCTGGTATGTGCTAACACATACGCGAAGCCAAGGATTGAATTTCAAACAGGAAATCCTTCTATTCAGAATTTCCCGAGGGCTGTTAAGACTCAGATTAGGTTTGATCCGAATAACATCGATACCTGGATTCAAAATTCAGGAACTTTCGATCAGGACATCAGGACCAGCAACACCCCGGGATTGATGTGGAAGAAAGGTTCCAACAGGTTCGCAATTTTTACCGGAGGCTTGTCTATTGGTACCTACATTGACGGTCAGTTAAGACTTGCATCAAATTCGTACAACGGTGAGTACACGCCCGGTTACATTAACGGAATCGGCGGAACACCCACGACAAATAATGATTTCAAATTGTATAAAGTATCGATTAGCGATTCAACATCTGCTGATTACGTGAATTGGTTTAAAATGGTTCCTTACGGCGCTCCTTATGTCGACAAAAACAAGAACGGCATATTTGACCAGGGCATAGACAGACCGGGTATCAAGGACGCCGAACAAACAGTATTCATTTGTATGACGGACGGTTTCCCCGAATCTCACAATCAAAGTGAAGGATTTTCGGGAGGAACTGCACCTATCATGTCGGAAATGCGTCTGACCGCCTGGGGTTACAATGAAGACGGTCTTAACGACATTCAGTTCTTGAGTTTTACAGTAATAAACAAGAACACGAAAGCGTGGGACAGCACTTTCTTCGGATTTGTTATTGACCCCGACCTCGGCAGTGCTGATGATGATTACATCGGATGCGATACAGCGAGGAATTTGGGTTACTGCTATAATTCCGATAATATGGACGGTACAGGTGCAGCACCCTCATACGGTGCTAATCCGCCATCATCGGGAATGGATTTCTTCCTCAGTCCCATCGAATATACCGGAAATCCGAGTGATTCGGTTATATTTTACGATCCTCCGGGTTCCGATAATAAATTCAAAAAAGTGGGATACAGAGAACTCGGTATGACTTCGTTTGTTTATTTCACAAACACCGGAAGCGGCGGAATAACCTGCGAACAGGACCCGTCATTGCCTATCGAAGCATACAGATACCTTACAGGTATTAAGAAGGACGGTTCCTTCTGGTTCCATCCTTCAACAAAAGAAAGAACGAACAAACTATACCCGGGCGATCCCGAAACAGGTGAAAACTGGACGGAATTCGGCTGGAATGGAAACGTTAATCTGGCGGTTATCAAAAACTGCTCAGGCGGCGATACGGCAACTGCTTACAACAGCCCCCCGGGAGACAGAAGATTCATTTTTAATTCAGGAAAGAAAAATTTCACAGTAAATTCGGGTGACACGCAAAGAGTAGTTCTTGCTCAGATGGTTGCTCGCGGCAATAATAATAAGAATGCTGTAACACAACTCAAAAGAGTTGATATCGCGGCGCAGGCTCTGTTCAGGGTTAATTTCAAAAAATCTCCGGACATTCCTCTACCGAAAACTACGGCAAGTTTCGTGGATAAAGGCGCCGGCAAATGCAACCTCATTCTTACCTGGGATGACGCGGCTGAAAGTTACCTGATTTGGGACTCACTGATTCAGCCTAGAACTGACAGCAGTTGGTGGAAGTTCGAAGGATATGAAATTTATCAGATAGCGGATATTAATTCGCCTATCCCTGATTTCTATCAGCCCGAAACGATGAACAGCAATATTAAACTCATAAAGACTTTCGACCTCGATGATACTGTCAAATATCTTGTTGATGATATTCAGAATGCAGCGGGCGGAACTACTACAATCGTTGTATGTCCTCCTTATTTGCAGGCTGTTCCTGAAGGATTCCCTAACACGGGCATCAACAGAAGTATTACCCTTGAGAAAACTCAGTTCCCGGACCTTCAGGGAAGCGAGCAAAATTTTGTTTACGGCAGAACTTATTATTTCGCGGTTATCGGGTATGCTTATAAAACCCGCCCAAAAGACGGCGCTAGAGTTATTAAGAGAAACGCGATTTCCGTAAGTACAATTAAAGTTGTCAGACCGGATGCTCCTCTGATGGGAACTCAGTTCACTTTCAGAAACTCGGATACTGTGATAACTAACAGGAAGGACTTCGGAGTCGCTCCTATCATAGTTAATCAGTCGGCTGTGGTTTCTGCAAAATACAGAATCCTGTTTAACAACCTGAACGGCTCCGGCGCTTCAGACACTACTTATTCAATATTAAGAATGTCCGAAGGTTCGACCTCTTACGATACATTGAAGAAAAACTTAAAATGGTCATCAGGCACCGCTCAGGATTCCACGAGAATAATCGATGGAATTTTGGTAAATGTTAATAGACTGAAACCCTGGAACATCGGAGTTTTAAAAGACCCGATAGTCAATGCAAAGAATTATGATTCCATTCAAACTGTTTACAGAGGATGGGAGTATCTTAGAAATAATGCTCCTATTGACGTATTCACGGGCAGCAAACATTTTACATCTCTCTATCCGTGGCAGTCAAAAAGCATGAGCATTTCTTACCCGATGCTGGGAACATTCAATAACGTTCCTTCGAAACTCAAATCGGACGCGTTAAGAAATGTTAAGATAATATTCTCTGATTTGAATAACGGTCAGTTCGCGTATAGGTATAGAGATACATCATTGACTGAAGAGAAGTACATGGTATATCAGGACTCAATTAAAGTTCCGTTCACCGTGTATCAGGTCGACAGCACTACTAATGACGTGCGTCAGTTGAACTGCGCGATTGTAAACTCTAACGACGTTACACCCGGACACACAGGATTTGTTCCGACTACGGATTCGCTCGGCAGCAAACTCCTCGTCGTGATATTCGGCTCTACTTACGACGCGGGCGCGACAGCATCTTACAAGAAGAATATATATTTCACTTCAATGTTCGATGTAATGTACATCTGGGCTCCGAGACTCATTGCCGGAATGACTTATGCGGCAGGCGACGTTATGTACATCTATCCGTACACTACTCCGAGACCGTTCTTCAGCGGAACGATACCTTTATGGTATGATTTCGAAACAAAGAAGAGCGCGTACAGTTCAACGCTTGCAACAACAGAATTAAAAGATATAAGAGTCGTTCCTAATCCGTATTACGGATACAACGACCTCGAAACATCTACTTACAACAGGTTCGTGTCGTTCAGGCATCTACCGACAAAGTGTAAGATTAAGATTTATACTATAGACGGCGTACTTATTAGAACTCTTAATAAGGACGACCAGAGTTCGCAGATGAACTACGATTTGAAGAACTCAGAAGCAGTACCGATTGCATCCGGTTTGTACATTGTATTAATAGACGTACCGGGCGTGGGACAAAAAGTGATGAAACTTGCAGTATTTACGGCGGAAGAAAGGATTGATGTCAGGTAACCATGTTGAATCATAGATTAATTTTAACAGGACATTTTAAAAATTTAATCACAAAAACTATGGCAGTAAAATTTAAAAATATTACAATACTGTTGCTCCTGATACTGATTAGCGGCACGGTATATTCAGGCCCACGTAAAAAACTCGGTTTGAGCGCTGCCCCGGAATTATTAATACCCGTCGGCTCTGTCGGAACCGCGCTACAGGGTTCAAACCTTGCCTCCACGGAAGGTATTGACGCCATGTACTGGAATCCGGCAGGACTCGCAGCTCTGAACAGTAATCGTGGTGAATTTATGTTCTCCCATAACCAATACATTGCGGATATCAAAATCGAATATCTCGCGGGTATTGTTAAATTGGGAAATCTCGGGAATCTCGGCGTCGGAATCAAGGCAATGACTTTCGGCGAAGAACTTGTTACTACTGTGAACTATCCTGAAGGAACAGGTTCTACTTTCAAACCGTTATTCCTTACGGCAAACCTCAGTCTCGCGCGCGCGATGACGGATAAGATTCATTTCGGCGCGAACATTAAAATGATTAATCAGAAGATTGCCGAAGTAAGCGCTACAGGAGTTGCTTTCGACTTCGGCCTTCAGTATATAGGCGGTAAAACAGGCTTAAGGTTCGGTATCGCTATCAAGAATCTCGGAACTTCGATGAAATTCGACGGCTCGGGTCTTGACAGAACATACACCGATCCTAACGGTCAGGTCGCCAGAAGAGTCAACCTTGCGGAATTTGATCTTCCGACAAACCTTGAAATCGGCGCATCATACAATTTCTCGCTGAACAAAGGAAAACATAACTTCCTGCTGGCTGGTACATTCATGAACGGTTCGTTCACGAGTGATGAAGTCCGGCTCGGTATGGAGTACAACTTCAACAAAATGATTTTTGTCAGAGGTGCATATGTTAACTACGTCGACGCGAATCAGGATGATGTCCTTTGGGGTCCGACTCTCGGTTTCGGTCTCAGGTATCCGTTCGGTTCGATAAATCTTGGAATTGACTATGCATATAAATTTGTAAGTGAAGATGCGTTTAACACGAATCAATATTTCACTCTGCATGTCGGTTTCTAAACTGAACTAATT
>DATMXZ010000333.1:0-4343 GCA_035561235.1 Ignavibacteria bacterium | reverse complement strand
CGCGGGTGCTTATCACCCTGATGATTTTGTTACTTGCCGGATTTGCGGGAAGTCTGAAAGCGCAGACAAAAGTCGGCTATCTGGACTCAAGAAAAATCATCGACAACATGCAGGAGGCGAAGGACGCCAAACTGAAACTCGAAAACCTCGTTTCGGAGTGGCAAACTCAACTAAATACACTGCAGGACAGCCTTAAAAGATACAAGGATGATTTCGAAAAAAAGAAACTCATTCTGTCCGATCAGTTGAAACAACAGTATGAAAAGAATATTAAAGACCTTGAAAATGTTGTTTCGACGTTCAAAATTCAGAAGTTCGGCGAGGGCGGAGAGTATTTCCAGAAACAGACGGAATTCATGAAACCCGTTCAGGACAGGGTGTTCAAGGCTATCGAGACCGTGGCTAAGAAAGAGGATTTCGATTACGTGTTCGACAGGAACAGTGATTTGCTTCTTCTTTTTGTGAATGAAAAATACGATATTACTTTAAAAGTCCAGAAAGTTATAGAAGGGAAGCAATAAAATGAATACAAAGCAAATTGCCGAAATGCTTAATGGCGTTCTCGCCGGAAATCCGGATACCGAGATTCGGCGTTTTGCTGAAATTCAACACGCCGCGGGAGATGAAATTACATTTATCTCAAATCCTGCTTATACTAAATATTTTGACACCACGAAAGCGGGCGCGGTAATTGTATCTCAAAATTTCGAACCTCCGTTCGCGCGTCACGACCTTACGCTGATAAAAGTCGAAGACCCGTATATGTGTTTCGTCACGATGCTCGAGTATTTCTCGAAGGATTCTCATCCGATTGAAAAGGGCATATCCGGCAGATGCGTCATAGGAAAAGACGCTGTTATCGGGAAAGACGTTCACATCGGCAACTTTACAGTTATCGGGAAAAATTGCAGCCTCGGTGATTCAACCGTAATAATGGATAACGTTACGATAGGGGACGGAGTTGTAATCGGAAAAAATTCTGTCGTGAACAGCAGCGTGGTGATTTATCACGGGTGCAGAATCGGAGATAACGTTATCATTCATTCGGGAACCGTAATAGGAAGCGACGGATTCGGATTCGCCCGAAGCAAGGAAGGGAAATACAGGAAAATTCCTCAGACGGGAATTGTAGTCATTGAGGACGATGTTGAAATCGGAAGCAACTGCTGCATTGACAGAGCAACTATCGGTGAAACGAAAATTTGCAGGGGTGCAAAACTCGATAACCAGATTCAGATTGCGCATAATGTCGAAATAGGTGAGGATACGGTAATTGTATCGCAGGCGGGAATAGCGGGCTCGACTAAAATCGGCAAGAGATGCATGATAGGAGGGCAGGCTGGAATCGTAGGCCATCTGACAATTTGCGACGACGTCATAATCGGCGCGTCAGTCGGGGTAACAAAATCAATCGACAAGCCCGGCACTTATATGGGCTACCGTTTCAAACCCTTTAAAGACGCTCTGAAAGAAGAGGCTTCCGTTAAAGAAATACCCTCGATTAAAGAAAGAATTAAATTAATAGAATCAATAATAAATAAAGGCAAATAAATGTTAGTAAAGCAAAGGACAATTGCGGGAAGCGCGTCTCTTTCGGGAGTCGGATTACACACGGGCAACAAGTCTAACATGACTTTTAAACCCGCTCCCGAGAACTACGGGATTAAATTCAAAAGAATCGACCTTGAAAATTCGCCCGAGATTCCCGCCGATATTGACCACGTAACAGATATATCGAGGGGAACCACCATCGCGCTCGACGGCGCCGAAGTTCACACTGTCGAACACGTGCTTGCCGCTATTATGGGTTGTGAAATCGATAACATCATCGTCGAACTTGACGCCAATGAGCCGCCTGTTATGGACGGCAGCGCTAAGGATTACGTTAAAACTCTGATGCACGCGGGTATCGTTGAACAGGATGAGGAGAGAGATTATCTCGTTATCGAAGACACGGTGCATTATCACGATGAAAAGGGAAACGTCGATATCGTGGCTTTGCCGCTCAAGGATGATTTCAGAATTACGGTGATGATTGATTTTCAGAATCCCGCGCTCGGAAGCCAGCACTCGGGACTGTTCAATTTGCAGGAAGAATTCGCGAAAGAATTCGCTCCCGCAAGGACTTTTTGCTTTCTCAAAGAAGTTGAGACGCTCATTCAGAATAATCTGATAAAAGGCGGAAGAATCGATAACGCCGTCGTCATTGTCGATAAGGAATTTGAAAGCGAGCACGAGTTCAGGGAATTCAAGAAAAAGATTAAACTCGATGAAAAAGTAAAAATCGGCCGTTCAGGCATTTTAAACGATACGCCGCTAAGATTTAAGAATGAACCGGCGCGTCATAAAGTTCTCGACCTTATAGGCGATCTCGCGCTCATCGGCGCGCCGATAAAAGGTCAGATACTCGCCGCGCGGCCGGGACATAAGTCAAATGTCGAGTTTACGAAAATGCTCAGGAAACTTTATCTCAAGAAAAAGGTCGTTAAAAAATACCAGATGCTTAAATCATCGAACGGCGTGCTTGATATCGAGGCTATTATGAAGGTTTTACCGCACAGGTATCCTTTCCTTTTGATTGACAGGATTCTTGAAATCGATATGGAACGAAATAAGATTATAGGTTTGAAGAACGTTACATTCAACGAGCCTTTCTTTCAGGGGCACTTTCCGATAAAACCAATAATGCCGGGAGTTCTGATTGTCGAGGCTATGGCTCAATGCGGCGGCGTGCTGCTTATGCACGCGATGGAAGACAGCCACAAGAAAATGGCTTTCTTCACTTCGATGGATAACGTCAAATTTAAAAAACAGGTCGTCCCCGGAGACCAGTTGGTTTTCGAAATGGAAATCACAACATACAGAAGAGGATTCTGCAAGATGAGAGGGAAAGCGTTCAAATCTTATGTCGGCGGCGAACTTGCCGCGGAAGGCGAGTTCTCGATAGTAATAGTTGACAGACCTGAATAAAATTTCGTAACGAAAAAAGGGGGCGGAAGCCCCCTTTTTTATTTGTCTGATATCATTTATTCGTCAGCGCTTCGACTCCCGGAAGTTTTTTCCCTTCTAAAAATTCCAGCGATGCTCCTCCGCCCGTTGATACGTGCGAAACCGCTTTCTCGAGACCCGCCTTCGCGATTGCCGAAGCCGAATCACCGCCGCCTATAATCGTTACCGCGCCTTTCTTCGTCGCCGCGGCAAGGGCCTTTGCGATTTCAAAAGTGCCTTTCGAGAAATTATCCATTTCAAACACACCCATCGGACCGTTCCATACAATCGTTTTTGACGACATTATTTCGCTGCTGTAACGCTTTATTGTTTCGGGACCAATATCCATTCCCATCCATTCCGAATATTCATCAGTCATCTTGTCAAAGCCTAATGCTTTTGTATCGGCAGTGTTTTCAAATTTATCGGCGATTATCATATCTGAAGGAAGAAGCAACTGCTTGTCAAGGCTCTTCGCTTTTTCGATAATCTGCCTTGCAAGTTCAACCTTATCCTCTTCAAGAATTGATTTGCCGATTTTCAGACCCATTGCCTTATAAAAAGTGAACATCATTCCGCCGCCAATCAGGATTTTATCGGCAATGTTCAGCAGATTGTCGAGCACGTCGATCTTTCCCGAAATCTTCGAGCCGCCGAGTATTGCGCACAACGGACGTTTCGGGTTTGTAATCGCCGCGGAAAGATACCGCAGTTCCTTTTCCATCAGGTAACCCGCTGCGCAGGTCTTAATGAACCGTGTGATGCCTTCTGTCGAGGCGTGCGCTCTGTGCGCCGTCCCGAAAGCGTCGTTTATGTAAACATCCCCGTATGCCGCGAGTTTTTCAGCGAATTCGGGAACGTTCTTTTCTTCATCCTTGTAAAATCTGAGATTCTCAAGAAGCAATATGTCGCCTTCTTTCATTTCATTCATTACCTTGATATTGTCAGGGCTTATGCAGTCGTCCGAAAAAAGCACGGGACGTCCGAGCGCCGTTGTAAGAAATTCCGCGGCGACGTTCAGCGAATATTTGAGGTTTTTCTCTCCCTTTGGTCTTCCGAGATGACTCATCAGTATGCATTTCCCGCCGTTTTCTGTAATCGCTTTTATTGTCGGAAGGCTTTCAATGATTCTCTTTGCATCCGTAATTTTTCTGTTTTCGTCAAGAGGGACGTTGAAATCCACTCTGACGAGAACCCTCTTTCCTTTTATTCCGTTTTTTTGTATCAGGTCTTCAATTGTTAACTTGTTCATGTTTGTTTTGTTTAATGACGAAGAAAAGGAAAAATATTGATTGGATGAAAAAGAAAAAAGGCATAATTCCGCTTTATTTCGCGGGAAATGATTCGATTTAGGT
>DATMXZ010000332.1:0-14348 GCA_035561235.1 Ignavibacteria bacterium | reverse complement strand
TTATTAATTGAAGAGAGGTTGATTAATTTTTTAAGGTTAACGCTGATAGTCATAGCGGGCGCGGTGCTTGCCACGCTCTCTCTAGTGCTGACTCCTTTGAACTTCATCTGGAGCGGGATGGGCACGTACATCGCGTACAAGTCTTTCGCGCGTTGTGTGCTGATTATATGCGGAGTGAAACTTGACGTCGAATGGAAGGGTGAAATCGAGAAGAAGAGAAAGTATCTTATAATTTCGAATCATCTTTCGCTTCTCGACATTCCCGTGCTGATGGTGATTTTCAAACGCAACATAAGGTTCATATACAAGAAGTCGCTGACGAAGGTTCCGATTTTCGGTTGGGCGATGTTTCTGGGAGGTTACGTTCCGATTAACAGGGAGAACGGGCGGAGCGCGATGCAGTCACTTCGCGACGCGGCGGATAAACTCACCGAAGACATTTCGGTCGCGATTTTTCCCGAAGGCACGCGCAGCAGGACGGGCGAGACTGGCGATTTCAAGAAAGGCGTTTTCGTTCTCGCCGAATACACGCAGGCGGACATTATTCCCGTTTCGATTTCGGGAACGAACAAAATTATTCCTCCCGACTCGTTCAGGATTAAGCCGGGAAAAGTTAAAGTTGTCGTTGGCGAAACGATGAAGTTTTCGAAAGACAAGTCGTTCCTTAACGACATAAGAAACGTTATTACGGGAAACTTAAAACAGACCGGACAATGACAGTAACAGGCGTAATACCAGCGAGGTACGATTCGACGCGGTTTCCGGGCAAGCCGCTCGCGGACATCGCGGGCAAAAAAATGATACAGCGCGTTTACGAGCAGGCGTCGAAGGCGAAATACATAGACGCCGTTGTGGTCGCTACTGACGACGAAAGGATTTACGATTTCGTGGATTCATTCGGCGGCGCGGTTACATTAACTTCGCCGAAACACAAATCGGGCACGGACAGAATCGCCGAAGCCGCGCGGGCATTGAAGACCGACATTGTCGTTAACATTCAGGGCGACGAGCCGTTCATAAATCCGAAGACTATTGACGACGCGGTGCTTCCGCTTCTGAAAGACAGGAAACTGAACGTGTCAACTCTCGCCTGCAGGTTCAAAAACCTCAAGGACGCCGAGGACCCGAACAAGGTGAAGGTCGTTATTGACGGCGGCGGGTACGCGATGTATTTCAGCCGCTCGGTGATACCGATGAATTTCAAGTTCGTGAAGGACGTGCCTTATTACAAGCATCTCGGACTTTACGTTTACAGAAAAAACTTTCTGCTTAAGTTCGCGAAAGAGCCTCAGACGGTTTACGAAAAGACGGAGAGTCTCGAGCAGTTGCGGATTCTCGCGATGGGAGAAAAAATAAAAGTTGTAATCACGAAGAGCGATTCGCTTTCGGTCGATACAAGAGAAGACATTAAAAGGATTTTAAAATATCTTAAACCGGGGAAATAAAATGAAACAGACAAAATACGTTTTTATCACGGGCGGTGTCGTGTCATCGCTCGGCAAAGGCATTGCCAGCGCGTCTCTCGGACTGCTTCTGCGGTCGCGGGGATTGAACGTCACGATACAGAAGTTCGATCCGTACATAAACGTTGACCCGGGAACGATGTCGCCGCTTCAGCACGGCGAGGTGTTCGTAACGGACGACGGCGCCGAGACAGACCTCGACCTGGGGCATTACGAAAGATTCCTCGACGTTAACATGTCGAAGGACAACAATACGACGACGGGACAGGTTTACAACGAGGTGATTACGAAAGAGCGCCGCGGCGATTATCTCGGCGCTACGGTGCAAGTGATTCCGCACATCACGGACGAGATTAAAAAACGCCTGACGCGGCTCGGCAAGGACGGAAAGTACGACGTGATTATAACGGAAATCGGAGGAACGGTCGGCGACATCGAGTCGCTCCCCTTCCTCGAAGCCATAAGGCAGTTGAACCTCGAACTCGGAAAATCGAATTCTCTGTACGTTCACCTGACTCTCGTTCCTTACATAAAGGCGGCGGGCGAACTCAAGACGAAGCCGACGCAGCATTCCGTCAAGACGCTTCTCGAAATCGGGATACAGCCCGACATACTACTCTGCCGCAGCGAGCAGGCGCTTTCGAAAGAGATGAAGAAAAAAATCGGTCTGTTCTGCAACGTCGAACCGGGCTCGGTTATGCAGTCGCTCGACGCGAAATCGATTTACAGCGTGCCCCTGAACCTGCATAACGAGGGCTTCGACGAGGTCATAATAAAGAAACTCAACATAAAGTGCGGCAAGCCGCAACTCGCGAAATGGAATCTCGCGGTGAATAAAATCGTGAATCCGAAAAAAGAAATCACGGTCGGAATATGCGGCAAGTACAATCTGGTGCCCGACGCTTACAAGAGCATAATAGAATCTTTCGTTCACGCGGGCGCGTTCAACGAGGTGAAGGTAAACCTGAAGTGGATTGACGCGGAGGAAATAGAGAAGTATCCCGCGCGCGTTAAAGAAATTTTCAGGGACGTGAAAGGACTTCTCGTTTGCCCGGGTTTCGGCGAAAGAGGAATCGAAGGAAAGATTCAGGCGGTGAGATACGTGCGCGAAAATAAAATTCCGTTCTTCGGAATATGCCTCGGCTTGCAATGCGCGGTGATTGAATACGCGCGGAACGTATGCGGATTGAAGAACGCGAACTCGAGCGAATTCAAGATAACGCGGCACAACGTTATTGATTTGATGGAGTACCAGAAATCCGTCGTGCTCAAGGGCGCCTCGATGAGGCTCGGCTCGTATCCCTGCATAATAGAAAAGAACTCGCTCGCTTACAAATGCTACAAGCGCGAGTTCATCAATGAAAGACACAGGCACAGATACGAGGTCAACAACAATTACAGGAAGATACTTTCGGAGAAAAAAATGATACTGTCGGGACTTTCGCCCGACGGCTCGCTCGTTGAAATCATCGAACTGCCGCAGAAGGCGCATCCGTTCTTCATCGCTACGCAGTTCCATCCCGAACTTAAGTCGCGCGTTATTAATCCGCAGCCGATATTCAGGGAATTCATTCGCGCCTGCAAGGGTTAAAGAGTACACCGGAGTAAATTAGTTTATCCGGAAATATGATTATGTATCCGGGAGGATAATGTGTCGGGGACTTTCATCCCGTTCCTTGGAATTTCCCGGCTGTTATTGGGGACTCTCGGATACTTCTTAAATTTTTATAGTGTTACCGAGAGTCTCCCGGTTCTTATATGTTACCGAGAGTCTCCCGGATCTATCGGGGACTCTCGGATTCGAGATTTTGGGACAACCGAGAGTCCCCCCGAAAAAACGTCGGGGGAGACTCTCGGACACATATAAGAGTTTTTCAGATGTCTTTATATACTAACCCCACGCTTCAGCGTGGGGTAAAGAGACAACAACACGGGGATTTTAATCCCAGAAAATATAATGGAGTTAAAAGGCTTAACATACGACGAGGTCAGGGACAGGCAGAAAAAAGGTTTAACGAACGCGTATGCCTCTCACAAGACGAAGACATACGGGGAAATAATAATCGAAAACACTTTTTCCCTGTTCAACATAATTACGCTCGGAATAATCGCTCTCGTCATAATATTCTTTCTGTTGTATAAAGACGAACGTCTTCTTCTCGACTCGATCGGAATTTTCACGATAGTAATCGTTAACACGTCAATCGCCGTTTATCAGGAGTTCAAGGCGAAGCGCGCGCTCGACCGCGTGAACCTGCTTTTCAAGAAAGAAGTGAACGTTATTCGCGGCGGCGAGAAGAAAAGCATTGACAGGGCTGAAATCGTGAAGGACGACGTAATCGAACTCGCGCGCGGCGACCAGGTTGTAGTTGACGGCAGCGTAATACGGTCGCGGCACCTCGAGGTTGACGAATCGCTTCTGACGGGCGAATCCGTTCCCGTAGTCAAGGACGAAGGCTCGCGCGTGCTTTCGGGAAGTTTCTGCGTTTCGGGAAGCGGATTTTATACCGCGGAGAAACTCGGAGCGGAAAGCCACGCCAACAGCGTGACGAGCCTCGCTAAAAAATACAAGTTCGTTCTCACTCCGCTTCAGAAAAGAATTAACCTGATACTCAAAATACTTTTCGGCATCGCACTCTTTCTCACTGCGATTGAAATTATTTCTTATCAGACGGCGGCGATTCCCGAATATCCCGTAACCGACCACATAAGGAAAATCGCGACTATACTTATTTCTCTCGTTCCGCAGGGGCTCGTGCTCACGGCGTCAATAACTTTCGCTATAGGAGTTTACAGAATCAGCAAAACTGGAGCGATTGTCCAGAAACTTAACGCGATTGAATCGTTCTCTAACGTCGAGTACGTCTGCATGGACAAGACGGGAACGCTCACGGAAAACAAACTGCGCACGCGCTCGGTGATTAATGTCAGCGGTCTCGGCGATGAGCGGGTAAATAATTATCTCGGAGCGTTCGTTCATAATTCGACCGAAAAGAACGCGACGATTCGCGCGCTCGAACACCTTGAGAACAAGGAAGGCGAATACATAAACGAAATTCCATTCAGTTCTTCGACGAAGATGAGTTTCCTCGAATTGAATATCGGCGGCGGAAAAAAGATTTTCGTTTTCGGCGCGTACGATATTCTCGCGGAATGTTCCGGAGAAGCGAAGGAAAAACTCGGTTCGGTCTTCGCGGATGAGAAACTTTACGTTTACCGAAACCTTCTTTTCGGCGAAGTTAAAAACGCGGATTCTCTCGAAGACCTGCGCGGCAGTGATTTCAAGGGCATCGCCGTAGAGCCGCTTTGCATAGTATCGATAACCGACACGGTCAGAAAAGACGTTTACGACGCGATTAATCTTTTCAGGAAGAACGGAATTAAATTCAAGATTCTGACGGGCGATTCGCCCGAAGCCGTAAAAGCGGTGCTCAATGAAATCGGTTGGGTCGTTCCCGAAGAAAAAATGATTACCGGAAGCGCGCTCGATTCTATGAATGAGAAAGAGTTCACCGAAGCGATTTTCGGAATGACCGTTTTCGCGCGCCTCAAGCCCGAGCACAAACTAAGAATCATAAAAACATTCAGGCGCGAGAAGAAGCACACCGCGATGATAGGCGACGGCGTCAACGACCTGCCCGCGATAAAATCCGCGCACATCGGAATCGCTATGGAGGAAGGAAGCGCGATAACTAAAGAGGTCGCCGACATAGTGCTGCTGAGGAATAAGTTCTCTCTCCTTCCTGAAATATTCGACGAAGGAAATAAAATCGTCAATTCAGTCAGCGCCATCGCTAAACTGTTCCTCACGAAAAATTTTCTCGTGATTTTCCTGACCCTTGTTTCGCTGATTCCGGTAATAGATTTTCCGCTCACGCCGCGGAGGGTATCTCTGCTGAACCTTTTCAGCATTGGGCTTCCGGCGTTCATAATAACGCTCAAGAACAACAACGTTTCGAAATGCAGGAATTTTTCTAAGGACGTGTTCTCTTTCGTTTTCGTGTCATCTGTTCTTATGACCGCCGTCACCGTAATTTCGCAGTTCCTGATTTCGAAGTTCGCTGGGACAGTCCAGCCGGAACTTAACATGGCTCTTATGACTATACTTATAATTCTCGCCGTGACGAACTTCCTTATTGTTGCTTCCGAATCGGGCGAGACGAAAGGTATCTATCACGCGTACGGCACGTTCCTCATAGCGCTTTTCGTGTTCCTCTCGGGATTTAATATTGATTTGTATTTGTTGAACATACTGAGAACGTTCTATGAATTAATACACTTAAACTTAATAAACTGGATATTTATTTTTGTAATAACCGCGGTGTCGGGCATCGTGCTTGCCGCCGCGCATAAATTCAGGGAAAGATACGTGAAGGCTGAATGATGCCGCAGTACAAATGCACATATGACCCGCTCTCGGAACTGATTTCCTACTACGCGAAGGAAAAAGGCGAGGCGAAAAAATCCGTCGATACGGAGAAACTTTCCGTCGAAGAAAAACTTAAAGGAAGAATCATTGACGGCGACAAAATCGGAGTCGAGAAGGACCTCGTTGCGGCGCTGAAGAAATATCCCGCGCTTGCAATTATCAACGACATACTTCTCGACGGAATGAAAACCGTCGGCGAACTTTTCGGCTCGGGACAGATGCAGTTGCCGTTCGTCCTGCAGTCCGCGGAGTGCATGAAAGCCTGCGTCTCTTACCTCGAACCGTATATGGAAAAATCCGAAACCGATTCAGCCAAGGGGACGCTCGTGCTCGCTACGGTGAAGGGCGACGTTCACGACATCGGAAAAAACCTCGTCGATATTATTCTCACGAACAACGGATTCAGAGTAATCAATCTCGGCATCAAATGCCCGCTCGAAACAATGCTCGAGTCCTTTGAAACGGAAAAGGCGGACGCTATAGGAATGAGCGGTCTTCTCGTCAAGTCAACCGCTATAATGAAAGAGAACCTCGAGATTATGAACGACAGGAATCTTGAAGTGCCAGTCATACTTGGCGGAGCCGCGCTTAACAGAAGATTTGTCGAGGGCGAACTAAGGGAAATGTATGAGGGCGACGTTTACTACGCTAACGACGCTTTCGACGGGTTGAAGTTTATGGACGCGATAATGGAGTACAAGAAAAAAGGCGCGAGCCCGGAACTTAAGGTTTACCGCGACGCGAGATCGGATGAGTTCAAAGAAAAACGCGAAAAGAAAAAAGTTGTTTCGACAACGAGGTCGAACGTTAGAACGGACACGCCCGTTCCTTCGCCGCCATTCTACGGAAGCAGGATTGTCGAAGACATTCAGATTGAAAATGCTTTCGGGTTCATAAACGAAACCGCGCTCTTCAGGGGAAGTTGGAACGTTTACAAGGATAAGAACAAACCGGAAGAAGAGTACGATAAACTCCTCCGCGAAGAGATATATCCGAAGTTCAACGAACTGAAACTAAAGGCGAAGCGTGAAAACCTGCTCGTTCCGAAAGTAATTTACGGTTACTTCCCGTGCAATTCGGACGTGAACGGCCTGATTATTTACAAGCCGAAAAACCTTAGCGGCGAAGAACTTTATGGCGAGTGGAATCAGGATGATTTGAAAAAAGAAAATCTCGAAGAATGGCATAGGTTCACTTTCCCGCGGCAAGAATCGGGCAAGCATTACTGTATAAGCGATTTCTTCCGCTCCGTTGACAGCGGCGAGGCGGACGTAGTCGCTTTTATGATTGTTACGGTCGGAAGCAGAGCGACTGAATACGCGCAGGAACTCTATAGGGATAACAGGTACACCGATTACCTTTATTTCCACGGACTCTCTGTCGAGACCGCCGAAGGACTCGCGGAATACTGGCATAAGATAATAAGGAAAGAACTCGGCATAAGCGGCGATGACTCGCCGGACCTGAAGAAAATTTTTCAGCAGGGTTACAGGGGCTCGCGTTACTCATTCGGTTACGCCGCTTGTCCCGACCTCGAAGACAACAGGATACTGTTCGAACTACTGAAGCCTGAAAGAATCGGAATCACTCTGACAGAGGAATGGCAGATGGTGCCCGAGCAGACGACCAACGCGATTGTTGTTCACCATCCGGAAGCGAAATACTTCTTCATAAAATGATAAGCCTTGAAAACGGAGACGAAAAAAGATTTCAGCGTTTAGAGTATTTTTTTCTTCCCTTTGTCTTCTTTCGTTTCGGAGGCGGTGAAAAGGAATCGGGAGGTTTGCTGTAATCTGCGAATGAGAAATATCCCGTGTCGTCCTTTTCCAGATTGTTGCAGGTTACGCACACCTTTCGGCTGCTTCCGAAATCCAAAGCGTAAAACTTATCCGCGAACTTATCGTTAAAACTTTTCTGCCTAAACTGTTTTTTCAGTTTCTCTAAATTGAATTCGTCAATCATTTATTGCCTCGTCCTTTTATTCAAAAATACGAAAAATAAATTTATATGTGCAGAATTATTTTATAAAAAACGGAATTTGACGGAAAAATCCTGTGAATTACTTCAGAAATACCATTTTTTTGGTTTGTTTAAAATCCTGAGCGTCGAGGCGGTAGAAGTAAATGCCGCTCGCGAATCCTGACGCGTCGAATGTTTCGGTGTATGAGTCAGCCTTCAGGTTCTTTGAAACTAACGTTTTCATAAGGCGTCCGAGTATGTCGTATACTTTCAGAGTGACGAAGCCGTCCTTCGGTATTCTGAAAGTTATCTTCGTTATGGGGTTGAACGGATTCGGATAGTTCTGCAGCAGTTCGTATTTCACGGGAACGGAGACGAACGGATTTTCCGGAGGAAGCACGCCCGAAAGCGGATACACGAATGTTTTCCACTGCGTCGAATTGTACGGATAGAACGGAAGCGTCGTTGATAGCGCGGTTGCCAGCCCGAACCCGCCGTTGTTGAAAATGTTGTACCACGTTGAGCCGCCGTCGGTGGAAAGATTCACCGTCAGGCTGTCGGAGAATGTTGATAGATAAACCGCGTACGCGTAATCGAATGTCAGCGTGTCGGTTGACGAAACACTGTCGAAGACGGCGCTGTAAAGCGTGTCCCTCTGTCCGATGTTCGCGTAATCGTAAAAGGGTACCTTTACGGAATTAATTCCGCCGAGCGTTGTTCCGTTAACGCCCGTGAACTTCTCGAACGAAAGATAGCCGTCGGGATTCGTGATTACCCAGCCCGGAGGCGGGAACACGCCTTCGAAATTTTCGAAACTGAAATAAGAAACCGTGTCTGAAAGAATATTCATCGCGCCCGAGGAAGGGAATCCGTACCGCGGAAATTTTTTTGAATCAAAATCAGGTTTGAAAATTATGCTTCTTACCTGCGAATGAGGACGTTTCGCTTTTGTAAGCGTTAAGCCTTTGCCGCAGTTCAGGACTTCCCTGTTCTCATCGTTCTGAATGAACGCGACGGTGTACATTGAAGTGTCCTGCCAGAGTGAATCGACGTGGTATTTAATAACGAATTCACTCGCGCCGGGATTGCCGCTCAGAGCGTAGCCGGCGGAGTCGGGTATGAATTTTCTGAACACGTCGTAGAAATCCTTTTCACCGCTCGCGCCAATCGGAGCGGAATACGAAACGAGTTTTTCGACAGCCGCGATTTTCAGACGCAGTTTGCTGCCCGCCAGCGGGTAAAGGACATTGACGTTTATTGTCGACTGAATTGTATCACCAGGCAACAGCACATCCGTCACCGTTACGGAAACGGGCGAGCCGTTATATATGGAATCGATAAAGTAACGCCTGTACATGCTCGAATCAAGCGACGAATACGGAAGCGGAAGCCTGCTCCTTCCGTTCAGGAGCGTGTAAGGAACGGTGTTGGCGAAATAATAATTTCTTCTCCGATTGACTTCGACCGAATCCTGAATGTACATCGAATCAATTCCCGGAGGCGGAAAGCCGACGTGATACTTAATTGCGCAAACACTGTTGAAATGGTTGTATATTAACGTATCCAGCGCGTGGTTGTTCGCTCCGCAGGATGGCGAAGTTGACGATGTGAATTCCTCTATGAAGAGGTTTCTGTATGCCGCCTGCAGAAAAACCGAACTCTGGACGAGAGTGTCGTTGTGATTCGCGGAATACGAAGAATCCAACTGCTCGGAAACGTAAGCGCGCAGAGTAATTTTCATTCCCGCGGGAATTGTTACCGAATCCATTATGAAGAGAATGTTACCGCCGGCTGATACTGACGCCGCCGTATCCACCGATTCATACTGCAGTTCGGGAATTTTTAGAATCAGCGCGAAGCGTGTGTGATAATCACTCACTCCGAGGTTCGTTACGTTTACTTCGGGAGCGATAGAAACGCTCTGAATGCCGGGAATGAATGTAGTGTCCTTTTTTATGTTGTCTATTGAAGTTACGGCGATATCGAGCGCGGGACGCCTTCCCGTCATAATGTTGTCGATATACAGGTTGTTTCCGAATCCGTTGGTCGTGACGAACTGCAGCATAATGCTGCTCTTGCTCTTTACCGAAAGTACATTCGGAAAAAGAAGCGACGCCGTCATCAGAATAGCGACAAAGAAAAATATTTTATACTTTAGTACTCTCAAATCACTTCAAAGAAGTTCGCCTGAAATAGAATCTGTAGAAAAAGTATTCAATAATTGTTAAAACAACAAGAGAAATAGAGTCTTTGGGAATCAGTTTGCCGAATCCGTTTCCGTAGATTCTAACGAATCCGGTTATTTTGAGGAAAAACTGCGCCGCCTTGCTGTCGGGAATCGCAATTTCGTAGCCGCCCGCGTTTATGAAAAGCCCGACGACGAGGTCTGAAAGCGTCCAGCCGACGGTGAAAAGTATTATTATAAAGAATACGTTCAGGAAAGCCTGAACGAGGCCGTCGTTCTGGTATGATTTTGAAAACGCCCAGGCGAGAAAAATCACGTGACCGAAAAATATTATAACGGGAATCAAATCTGCTTAATTAAATTAATATAATATAGCGTATATATAAATTTTAAAATGCGCTTTTTGAAAAGAACATTTCCTTGACTGTCTTTAAAATTATTTTTATGTCGAACACGAGAGACCAGTTCTCGATGTAATAAATATCGTAGTCTATGCGCGCCTGCATCGACGTTTCAGAGCCGCGGAGACCGTTGACCTGCGCCCAGCCCGTAACGCCGCATTTGACCCTGTGCCGTTCGAGATACTTGTCGACGGAGTCTTTCATAATGTTTATGAAGTATTCCCTCTCGGGGCGCGGACCGACGATGCTCATATCGCCCTTGAGAACGTTCAGGAACTGCGGCAGTTCGTCGAGAGAATATTTTCTTATGAAAAGCCCTATGGGCGTGTATCTGTTATCGTCTTTAGAAGCGAATCTCGGTTTCCCGTCCGCCTCTGCGTCGATGCGCATCGAGCGGAACTTTAGCATGTTGAATTTCCTTCCATCGAGGCTGACCCTTTCCTGCTTGTAGAACAGCGGTCCTTTCGACGTAAATTTCACGAGGAGTGATAAGATAATCAGAACGGGAGAAATCGCCAAAATGAAAAACAGTGACGCGAAAATATCGAACACTCTTTTTACGATTCTGTCCCAGACGCTCAGCGGGAAAGATTTTATAACCATAAAAGGAATGCCGTCTATTTCGGATATCTTGAGCCTGCTCGTAATCAGTTCGTTGAAATCGGGAACGAGCATGAACTCGACGTTTATTCCTTCGCAGGATTTTATTATGTCGTAAAGAAATTTATCTTCTTCGGGAGAAAGAGAAAGAATCAGTTTCTGTATGTTCAGTTCGCGTATTTTGGAAGGAATGCTTCCTATGCCGCCGATATGGTTTTTATCTTTTAGAAAATCCGCAACGGGCTCGGTAATTGAAAAGAAACCAAGCACATCAAAACCCGTATGCCTGTCTTTTCTGAACGTAGAATAAATTTTTTCCGACATCACGTTTGAGCCGACAATCGCGACGTTCTTCAGACCGATGCGGTTGTTGTACATGGTCTTCTCGAGTTTCAGCATGAAGTATCTCTCGATTGTAATCAGCGCGAGTGAGATCATCCACAACAGCACGAATACGAGTCTCGAATACGGGAAATCCCTGAAGAAGAAAATAATGCCTATAGACAGCAATATGCTGATAGCCGTGCACTTGAATATCTGTACGAATTCATCGCCTATGAATACGTTCCGTTTTGGCTTGTACATTTTGAAATTCTGAAACGTGACAATCCAGACAGGCATCGTGAACAGTGCGAAGTATGTATAACCCTGAAGTTCAGGAAGACCTTTGTCAATCGGGAATACGTTAGCGAATGATGTAAAGAATCTCACGTAATACGCGAGCAGATAGGCTCCGAAAACAGCAGCCGAATCCAGCACGATTGTAAGTAGAGGCAGTAATATTTCGAACTTCGATGATTTCTGCAAATCGGAATATTAAATTATTAATAAAATATGCTTTTTGGGATAAATTCTAAATGGAAATCAACGGTAGTTTCGTACACAATTGTTTGGGACTAAATCAGGCTATGTTCATCAGGTAGATTGAATCTTTGTGTTCGGATAAAAGAACGTTCCTGATGACGGCATTTTCCTTTTTCCTGAGTTGCGGGTCGTCGTTTATAATTTCGAACGCGATTTTTCTCGCCTGAAGCAGTACATCCGAATCTTTTATCAGGTCGGTAACGGCGAATGACAGAATCCCCGATTGACGCGTTCCGAAGAATTCCCCGGGACCGCGAATTTCCATATCGACTTCGGAAATTTTAAACCCGTCCGTCGATTTGCATAGAGTCTCGAGTCTTTTTTTCGAAACTTCGTCAATGTATTTCGCGACAAGAATGCAGTGCGACTGCTCCGCTCCCCTGCCGACTCTTCCGCGCAGTTGATGAAGTTGCGACAATCCGAAACGCTGGGCTTCCTCGATAACCATAACAGTCGCGTTTGGAATGTCGAGACCGACTTCGATAACGGTCGTCGAAACGAGCACGTCGATTTTTCCGTCCTTGAAATCCTTCATCGTATCTTCGATTTCATACCAGAGCATTCTTCCGTGAACCATTCCCACGTTATAGTCCTTGAAAATGTTTTCCTTATGATTCTTGAAATTAATTTCCACGGATTTCAGGTCGAGTTTTTCGGATTCGTCGATAATAGGATAGATAATGAACGCCTGTCTGCCTTTACGCAAATTCTCCTTAACGAAACTCCAGACTTCGCCGCGGGCGGTATCCATTTTCAGATAAGTCCTGACGGGTCTTCTGTTCGCGGGAAGTTCATCAATAACGGATGAATCAAGGTCGCCGTAATAAGCGAGGGCGAGCGTTCTCGGAATCGGCGTCGCTGTCATCACCATCACGTCGGGATTGAAACCCTTGTCTTTCAGTTTCGCGCGCTGCATAACGCCGAATTTATGTTGTTCGTCAATAATTACGAAACCGAGATTCGCGAAATCGACGTTTTCCTGAATAAGGGCATGCGTGCCCACGATGATGTTGGTTTTCCCTGATTTAATGTCATTGAGAATTTCGGTACGCAGTTTCTTTTTTTGTCCGCCGATTAAAAGCGTAACTTTATAATCCTTACCCGCCGCCGCGTTGAACCTGCTTATGAAATCCGAAATTGTCGTGAAATGCTGCTCCGCGAGAATTTCAGTCGGGCACATCAAAGCCGACTGATAGCCGCTTTGAAGCGCAATCAGCATTCCGAACACAGAAACAATTGTTTTTCCGCTTCCGACGTCACCCTGAAGCAATCTGTTCATCACCTTGTCGGATTTCATATCCGAATAGATTTCGTTTATTACTTTTTTCTGAGCCTGAGTGAGTTCGAAATTTAGCGCTTTGACGAAATCTTCTGTGAGTTTTCGAATGTCCGTACCGAAGGATATGCCCTTTGCCTCTTCCTTGAGATTTCTTCTTTTAAGCGCGAGGAGCATCTGCAGGTAGAAGAGTTCCTCGAAGGCGAGTCTTTTTCTGTAACGCTCGACCTGTTCGATTTCCATCGGGAAATTCAGCCTAAGAACGGCTTCGCTCCTTGGGGGCAGGGAATAATCCTCAAGAATTTTTTCAGTCAGTTTCTCGCCTGCGGGCGCGGGATTGTCCTTATGCAAATGCCTGAACGCGTTAAAAACAATTCTCGTCAGCGTCAGCGGCTTCACCCAGGTGGCTTTGAGTTCGCCTGAGAGTTCATAGACGGGCAGAATGGGATATTTCAGAAAATCCCTATCGTATTCGTCCAAAGGATTAATTTTGATATGGTCCCTGTAATCGAGTCTTACGTTGTAACCTTTGTAAGCCTCGCCGACCTTTCCGTAAAAGATGTAATGCTCGTCAAGCCTGAACTGTTTCGCGCGGAACTCCGAGGCTCCGAAAATCGGTATTTCGATTAAGTCCGTCGAGTCGTCGAGTTCAATCGTAACGGGATGCGTGGGTCTTGCGGGATGTTTAACGAAAGTCACTTTGCCGAAGACGACAACATTTTCGCCGTGCATTTTTCTTGCTTGTTGAATACTAACCTTCCTGACGTAGGCTCTGGGAACGAAAGCGAGGAAATCTTCAATTCTCATCACGCCGATTTTGGCAAACGCCCCGGCGCGCTTTTCCCCGACCCCTTTCAGGTATTTGATATCCATAGGGCAAATTAGCAAATTTCCCGCGAATTGAAACTACAAAATATTTTGTATTTATACATAATCAATAATCCAAGAATTAATCCGCTCTATAATACAGTAGAGAATCGGTATAAGAATTTATGCCCGTTAGGATTTACGTTATGACGGTTTATCACTAGCGGGAGATAACTTTCCGAGTTGAACGGATTTGTTATGACAATCGCAAAGATATGACCGGAAAATAACATTATTGTATTTTATAATCGCCCAAATGTTTCCGAAAATAGTACTATTGTTTTTTACAATCATCCGAATGTTT
>DATMXZ010000331.1:0-5115 GCA_035561235.1 Ignavibacteria bacterium | reverse complement strand
GAAAAATAATGCTTCAGCTATCAATTTAATATTTAGTAGTCGTATAAGTAGTATTTTGTAATTGCTTAAGTAGTATTTTGTAATTGCTTAAGCCCGCGTAGCGGGCGAAATATTGGTAGTCATAATGAGATACGAAATATTTACCCCTTAACGGCAAAGCCGTTAAGGGGCTCTTCAAATAAAAATCAGTTTACCGAAATAAACAATTTGAAAGACCACAAATAAGTATTCTGACCCCACTCTAAAGAGTGGGGCTAGTGTTATTGTTCGTTATCTTTCAAAAGAGCCTTTCAGATGTTTCTAATTACTAATTATTAATTACTAATTACTAATTGAAATAGTTATTTTCTAAGTTAAATTATCCGACATTATGAAAATACTGCATTTATCATCAGTAATTTTTTTAATCACACTTTCTCTTTTCCTGACGGGATGCGAGGAAATCGTAAAAGAAAAGGAAGAGGAAGATCCCGGAAACACCGATACCCTCAGAAGTTCAACCTGGATGTTTTCCGATAACTCGGGAGATTCCTGGTACGTTTACTCTCTCGAATATATGGATTTCATAAAAGCGATTTGTTCATTCAATCCCGATCCTTATTCATCAATAATCGCTGCAGGTGAAAACGGCATCATAATTAAATCGTACGATGGCGGCGGAACCTGGACAGTGGATTCGACATCCGCAGGAAAGGAAACTATAAACTCAATGAGCAGCGCGGGAGTTGATTTGAACGGCGTCGCCGTTGGAAATAGGGGTACGATTCTCAGAACGCAGGATGACGGAAATACCTGGACGTTAATAACCCCGCCCGCGGTAGAAGATTTCCTCTCGGTTACGTTCGACGCTTTTTCCGGAACAGGATTCGCGACGGGCGGCAACGGAACCCTTATTAGCAGTCCCGACAGGGGTTACACCTGGAATCTGATTTTCTCGAATCCCGGCAGCGGCATCGTTTACAGGAATATCGCTTTCGCGACTTCCCTTTATGCCTCGATAATCGGCGACTCGGGAACCGTTAACAGGGCTTTCGTGCTTCTTACGGTTGACGGCGGTCAGACCTGGGGTCCCGCATTCGTTCCGCCGCTTGATAACGTCAAACTGTACGGAATAAGTTTTCTCGATTCACTGAACGGTATGGCTGTAGGCACGGGCGGAACAATTTTAAAAACAACCGACGGAGGCTGGACCTGGTCGCAAAGATATGCCTTCGTGACAGATAACCTTTATACGGTTGTTTACAACAGCGAAGTATGCTTGGCGGCAGGAAATAAAACCGTTATACGCTCTTTCGATCTCGGCGAAACCTGGAATACTACCAGGATAGACAGCGCGAACGCGAACCTGTATTCGATTTTCAGGCTCGACGCCGGAAATTATTTTATCGGAGGCGATTGATTCAGCAGGACAAATTACATAGTCTTGTTGATTTATTATTATTAAATTTGTTTCAAAACAATTGCTGATTGAATCCTACAAGAGCGGAAATAGATTTAAAGAAACTCGAACACAATTATAATTCTATAAAGGAATTTATACGCGGAAAGAACGGACGCGGAAAAATAAAAATCTGCGGAGTGGTCAAGGCGAACGCGTATGGACACGGAATACAGGAAGTAAGCAGAAAACTCATATCTATCGGCGCGGATTACCTCGGTGTAGCAAACTATGACGAGGCAATTAAATTAAGAAGCGTAATTCCCGACGCGAATATTCTGGTGTTCGGTACTCTAATACACTCAAAACTAAAACCTTCCGCTTACGTCAGCAAACTTCTGAAATATAATCTTATCGCTACCGTCGCTTCTCTCGATACCGCTAAATTTCTCGATTATTACAGCGGCAGACTCGGCAGAAAATTTAAGGTTCATATTAAAATCGATACCGGACTGAAAAGAATCGGCTTCGACGTGAAGAGAGCCTTCAAGAACATCGAGCATATTTTCGGATATAAGAACCTCGAAATTGAAGGTATTTATACTCACTTCGCGACTTCCGAAAGCGGCGACAAGTCTTTCGCTAAACACCAGTTGAACAGGTTTTTTGACCTTCTTGAAATGCTTAGAAAAGCAGGAATGAAAATCCCGATAGTCCATAGTGCTAACAGCGGGGCGATTCTCAACATTAAAGACTCGTTCTTCGATATGGTCAGACCCGGGCTTTTGCTTTACGGTTATTACCCCTCGGACGATTTAAGAAATAAAATCGACCTGAAACCGATAATGAACCTGAAGTCGAAAGTGACCTACATTAAACGCGTTGACGCGAACACGAGCATTTCTTACGGCAGAAAATTTTTCACCGATAAACGCAGTTTCATCGGCTCAGTTCCAATCGGATACGGCGACGGATACTGGCGGGCTTTTTCGAATATTGGAAGAGCGGGAATCGGCGGCAGACTCTATCCAATAGCCGGTACCATAACAATGGATTGGCTTATGCTGTACCTCGGAGTCAAGAGCCCGGTCAGAATCGGTGATGACGTGCTGCTGATGGGATGCGACGATGAAACTTATCTCGGAGCCGACAAACTCGCTAAGATTGCGAAAACCATCCCTTATGAAATTCTTTGCGCCGTTGCGGACAGGGTGCAGCGCGTGTACATCTGATGCATTGCTGCCCGGTTTTCTTGCAGGCGCGTCCCAAATTAAGCCAAATCGCGGAATCACAACCCGGGAAATGATTATGACTGATATATTAGCACGATTATAGGTAAATTATGGTTGTACAGTATATTAACAGCGCCTCAAAATACAATATTTACTGCATCAGCGATAATTTTAAGAAATACTTTTTTACAACTATAACCGCTTTCAGCGGAAAAACAATATCTGCCGTGGAAATATCTTTATTCCGCAGTGCGGAAGAAAGAAAAATAAATGAAGACAGAAGAATTTAATCTGAGCGAAGAAACACTTTCCAGACTTGAACGCAGCAACATAACAATCGCGACACCGGTTCAGAAAAAAATTATTCCCGCGATTATGAAAGGACGCGATATTCTCGCGCAGTCGGAAACCGGCTCAGGGAAAACTCTCAGTTTCGCCATACCAATAATTGAATCCCTTGATAAGAAAAAGACGGGAATTAAAGCGCTCATACTCGTGCCGACAAGAGAACTCTGCGTTCAGATTGGCGGAGAGTTCGTGAAGTTCGCAAACAGAAAAATCGGCATCAGCACCGTTTATGGAGGGGTTTCCATCGATAAACAGATTTTCAAGTTGCGCCGCTCTCACGTCGTAGTCGCTACTCCCGGCAGACTGCTCGACATCATGCATAGAAAAGCCATAAAACTCGACGAACTGCAGTATCTCGTGTTCGACGAAGCCGACAGAATGCTTGATATGGGTTTTATTAATGATATCGAAAGCATACTCAAAAATATCCCCGCTAAAAGACAGACAATGCTTTTCAGCGCGACCATAACGAAAGAAATATCGGGATTGATAAAGAAATACCTTCAGGATCCCGTGAAGGTATCGTTCGAATCTTCCGTGAAACCCGAATATCTCAAGCAAACATACTATAAAGTAACCAGAAAACAGAGACTCAGCCTTCTCGCTGAACTTCTCAAAAAGGAGAGGGACCTCGCGCTGATTTTTTGCAACAGAAAAAGAACGACCGAAGAACTCGTAAGGGACTTGAAAGATGTTGGCTTGAAAGCGGAATGCCTTAACGGTGACATGTCGCAGGCGCACCGCGAAAGAGTAACAAGACAGTTCAAAGAGAAAAAATTCAGCATACTTATCGCGACTGACGTCGCTTCCCGGGGATTGCACATCGAGGATATAACGCACGTTTACAATTATGAAATTCCCCGCGACGTGGAATCATATACCCACAGAATCGGAAGAACCGCCAGAGCCGGCAAAAAAGGCGAAGCAATTTCTTTCGTTACGGGAGGTGAGGACGAAAGATTTTTCAAGAACATTCTCTTTTCGTTCAAAGGCGTAATCACTCTAAAATATTCCGAACTCGCTCCCGAAAGAAAAGGAAAGAGCGGCAGAGAAACCGATACAGAATTTAAAAGAGAAAGAAGAAGCGGTGAGGTGAAAAGAGAAAGAAGAAGCGGCGAGGTGAAAAGAGAAAGAAGAAGCAGCGAGGTGAAAAGAGACTTCCGTAAGGAAGGCACGGATAGAATACACGACAGAACCGGTTCGAGAGATTACCGCGGACGCGAACGTTATGAGAAGGATAACGCGGGAAAACAAGCAAAGACAGAACGTTATAAAAAAGACGATTTCAGAAAATCCGGAGAAAAAGCCGGAAAGAGAATTATCGATGAGTATTCGCGAAATAACGGAAGAACAAAGCAGAAAACGAGAGCAGCGGATTCCTTCGAAAATAGTTACAGCAAAAGAAAACCCGGAAATAATGACAACGTAAGAGAAAAAATATATTTCGGAGAAAAGAGCGGAAAAGGAAAAACGGCCGGAAGAGGAAATAATTTCGAAAAATCCCTTATGGATGAAATCGCGAAATTAAGAGAACTTCCTTTCACGAGCGACGAACATTTCAAGAAAAAAACTTTCAGGGAATTCAAAACTACCGCCCCTTCTTTCGAAGAAGAGAAAAAGAGATCAAGAAAACACAACGATATGTATTCTGCCGAACCGCAGAGAAAAAAGAAAAACTGGTTCGATAAATTCAGGAAACGGAAATAAATTTTTCGGTTATCGCGCTTATGCGCAATTCTTAACTCACATCACACCTTAATGCTTTTAGAGTCTCTTCCCTGCGGGGAGCAGGGAAGAGACAGGAGTACAGGATAATTAGGGTCATACTTATCCTGTTCTCCGCTATAGTATTATCAGACTATGAAAATTTTCAGGAATACTCAAAGGAAGAACAAAAGGAAATCGGGAAATTCATTAATCGCTTTAACAGTTTCACGAGAATTAAAGATCTTTCCCCCCAACAGGGGGGAAAGGCTTTAATTTTGAGTTCACTGTTCTCAATTGTACTGTTCTCCCTTTATTGACAGACAAATACCCAAAACACTTAAAGCAGAAAGAATCAGAGAACGCTGTAATAACAGTCTTTTGAATAAATGAACTTCTTTTTACTAACTGCATAAATTTAACTGCATTTGTTAAATATGTCAAGAGCAAAAT
>DATMXZ010000330.1:0-2296 GCA_035561235.1 Ignavibacteria bacterium | reverse complement strand
TTATTAAGATGACCGCTGCCCTTGAACCTGTTTTCGGGCACAAGTACATCGTTTGAAAATTCGAATTTTATTCCGTTTGTTCTGCAATATTCTTCAAGAACGGAATTCTCTTCGCTGTCAGGGCAAGTCCCTATCGCGATAAATTTTTCACCGTAATCATCACGGTATTTTAAAAGGCACTGTTTCAGTGATTCGGGTAATAATTCAGACTTTTTTCCGTCCTTATAGACTGCAGTCTTCTGATCGGGCATTAAGTTTTTATTCTCTTCTTTGATTTTGTCGTCCTTTTTCTGCGCGAAGTATTTAGAAATCAGATTCAGAAATGAAGAATTTGTTCTTGCATAATTCACGATTCTGAGCAGACTTGACGCGTGTATTTCTTTTCCGAAATTCTCATCCGGCAAGAAACTCAGAGGTAACTCATAAGGGGCTAAATTGTTTTCGTAGAACGCTTCGAGGACAAGAATAACAAATGACGGTTTATATGTTCTTTCAAACAATTTCAATCTGAACCAAAGCGTATACGGGTCGAATGTTGCGCATCCCGCGTTAATAACGTTATATTTGAACGAGTTCGATTTAATGTAGGCGGTAAGATAAGAAGTCGAAACCGAATCTCTCGGAACAGATTCGGCTTCCATATAGGAATCGCCGAGTATTATTATATTTTGTTTAATACCGGCGGTATCGACATCACCGCCCGGGAGTCCAAGATTATTTTTCTCGTATACATTATTGCCGCCCTCAACGTTCCAGAACCTGTAATAAGGAGCATGAAGTGTGAGCGTTGAAAACATCGGATACTGCGGACAAAGAACGTATTTTCTGTTAGTCATATGTTCAGGATATCCTATGACGAAGCGTGAAAATAGTTCCGCCAATATCAACGAGAGCACAAGGGACAATATTACCGCAATAAATTTCTTCAAAATGAAAATATTAAGTAAAAAACAACCATCCGACAGTAACAAAGATAAAAGTAATAAGTATTGCAAGATAATCAAAAACCGGCTTTGATGAAAACATAGAGACACCTTTATTTTTCCGTTTAAATTGATTCCACACCTGGTATGCGGCTATTCCTGCTCCATGCCACACGCCCCAAACGAGAAAATGGAATTGCGCGCCGTGCCACAAACCGCATATTCCCATTGCAATAATTGGAACTAATACTAACCGCCAGATTTTCGTATAAGAGAATCCGCTCAAGGGGAAGAACAAATAATCCCTTATCCAATCCGAAAGGGAAATATGCCAGCATCGCCAGAATCTGCTTATGGTCGGCTGTAAATACGGATTGTTGAAATTCTCCATTATCGTTAACCCGAATAATTTTGACGACCCGATAGCGATATCGCTGTATCCGGAAAAATCAAAATATATCTGGAGTGAATATCCTGTCAAAGCAACAGCCCTGACGAACAAACCAGAGTCACCGTTTGTTTCAGCGTAATTAGAAATTAAATACCCAATTGAATCCGCAAGTATGAATTTTTTTGCGAGACCGAACACAATTCTTATAAAACCTTGTTCGATAAATCCAAGCGAGAATTTTTTGTTTTCATTTATTTGGGGCTGTATTCTTTCAAATCTATCGATGGGACCCGCCACGAACGTTGTAAACAGAGAACCATAAAGCAGCAAATCCGCCAGATTGCCTTTCCTGACAACTTTCCAGTGTATATCGGTCAAATAACTAATGTATCTTAACGTTATGTATGAAAGACCCAGCGGAACAAATAAATTACTTGTATTTATTTCAGGCAGTGTGGAAAAAAAATTCAGGACGCTATTTATTGTTGTCTCAAGAAGACCCAGATATTTGAAAAACACCAAAACGGATACGAGCGCGGCAACTCCGGCTTTATGAAAAAAAGATGACCCGGCACCTGCATCCACCTTTTTTTGAATAAAGTGAGCAAAAAAATAAGTTACGATTGTCAGTCCGAGAACTACGAACACCGCGGTTCTATCGATGTAATATATATATAAGACGCCGACCAGGCATAAGTATGCTGAGCGAATTTTGGTTCCCGGCAACAACCAGAAAATGACGACTGAGACAACTAATATCGGATAATAATTAAGAGTTGTAAACATCAATACCCGTTTAAGGAATTATCATTAAAATTCATCGACTTAAGAAACGCATATGTTAACCGCATAAAGTTGGTTTCCCGGGCTTCTAAGTTAGAAATACAGGAAATAACCAATCTCACCGCACGGTTTGTCTTGAAAAAGTATTATCTTCTCTTGACACTGATGTTACTTTTGCCCCGACGAGGACATTCAGAAC
>DATMXZ010000329.1:0-7403 GCA_035561235.1 Ignavibacteria bacterium | reverse complement strand
ATATTCGTTAACTTGCCATATTCAATTTATCATTGTTGGAATATCCATTAATATCGGTAATCACGGTTGTTTTCAACAACCGCGAAAATTTCAGAAGAACTCTCGAATGCGTGCGCGGTCTTGAGTATCCCGCACTCGAATACGTTGTGGTTGACGGCGGCTCGTCTGACGGAACGCAGGATATAATTAAGGAAAATACGGGATTCATTTCGAAACACGTCAGCGAAAAAGACAGTGGGATTTACGACGCGATGAACAAAGGACTGAGACTCGCTTCCGGCGAATACGTCTGGTTCATGAACGCGGGCGACGAACCCGCGGGTCCGGAAATACTTAAGGAGATATTTAAGACGCCGGGCGGCGACGTTTATTACGGCGATACGGAAATGATAGATTCAGACGGTACGAGTTACGGGAAGAAGACGCTTAAAACGCCTCCCGAAAACCTGACCTGGCGGAGCCTGATTGACGGTATGGTCGTAACGCACCAGTCGCTCATAGTAAGGAAGAGCCTGTGTCCCGACTATGACCTGAAGTACAGGTATGTTTCTGACATCGACTGGGCTATAAAGGTTCTGAAAAAAAGCGGAAAGATTGTAAATACACGCCGCGTGCTGTCGCGTTTCCTGATAGGCGGTTTTTCAAGAAAGAACACGATGAAATCTCTGCGTGAAAGATTCGGAATGCTCCGCGTTCATTTCGGCCTGTTCCGCGTTCTCATAAATCACGTGAAGTTATCGTTCAAGTTTTTTATTTACATAGTTAAAAGAAGAAAATTATTATAATGCCAAATTTAAAACTTCTGAAAATAAAATCCGAAATGGCGCTTCGCAAGGTCGGAAATAAATTAGGTGTCGACGTTAAAATGACCGACGAGGAAATTTTTATGAAGCAGTTGAAGCATAACGGCATAGACTTGATATTCGACATCGGCGCGAACACGGGTCAGTTCGGAGAGATGATTTATAAACTCGGCTACGACGGAAAGATGGTGTCGTTCGAGCCGCTTACGGAAGCGCACGCTGCTCTCGTGAAGCGGTGCGAAGGAGTTTCGGGATGGACCACGGCTGAAAGATGCGCCGTAGGGGATTCGGACGGAGAGATTGAAATACACGTATCGGAAAATCTTTTGAGCAGTTCGGCGCTGGATATGCTGAGTGAGCACGAAGAAGCCGCGCCCGATTCAAAATATGTCGCGACGGAAAAAACGAAGGTTTACAAACTTGATTCTTTGTTCGGAAAATACTTGAACGACGCAAAAAATGTTTTCGTAAAAATCGATACGCAGGGTTTCGAGGAGAAAATCCTTAACGGATGCGCGGAATCTCTGCCGCGCATTAAAGGCTTTCTGATTGAAATGTCTCTTGTGAAATTGTACGAGGGGCAGGCGCTGTTCGATACGCTGTATCCGCGCATGCTTAAATCGGGTTTTGAACTTCACGGAATCGAACCCGCGTTCGTTAATAAGGAAACAGGAAGAATGCTGCAGGTTGACGCGGTATTCTTCAGACCGTAAATCCCGTTCTTATGTAGAGCCTGCCGGGAGTTTCCTCCCGGCGGTAAAAAGAATTATATCGTGCCCGACGGGAGTTTCCTCCCGGCGGAAAAATCATTTCGAATTCATTATTTCTTCAATTTCCTCAATCTCGAGAGGAATGTTCCTCATCAGGTCAAAATTACCCTTCTCTTTCACGACGATGTTGTTCTCGAGTCTGATACCTATTCCTTCTTCAAGTATGTAAATTCCCGGTTCGACAGTGAACACCATACCCGGCTTGAACGGCTCGTGGAAGTAACCGACGTCGTGGACGTCGATTCCGAGGAAGTGCGAAACACCGTGCATGAAATATTTCTTGAACGCGGGCCAGTTCGGGTCCTGCTTCTTTATGTCGCTCATCTTAAGCAGTTTCAGTTTCAGCAGTTCTCTTTCCATGTTCTCTTCGGTTTCTCTCTGAAGGTCTTTCCAGACGGTGCCCTTCACGACCGAACTGATTGAAGATTTCATCACGTTCAGCACCGCCGTGTAAACGGCTTTCTGGCGTTTCGTGAACCTTCCATTAACGGGAATCGTCCTCGACATATCGGCGTTGTAATACCTGAACGACGCGCCCGTGTCAATCAGAAGCACATCACCGTCCCTGCATTCCTTGTTGTTCTCGACGTAATGAAGCACGCACGAACTTCTTCCCGAAGCGATTATGGGAGAATAGTCCGCGTTGTCGCCTCCGTTTCTTATGTACTCGTGTATGAATTCCGCTTCGACCTCGTATTCCATCACGCCCGGCTTCACGAATTTCAGAACGCGCCTGAACGCTTTCTCCGTTATGTCGCAGGCTTTCTGCATAAGGTCGAGTTCTTCTTTTGACTTCACGGCTCTCAGCCTGTTTATTATCGGGGATAGCCTTTGATAGTTGTGAAGCGGATACTGTTCTTTGCACCATTTTATGAATCGGGCGGCGCGGGTCTCGACTTCTATTACAGCGCGCTTGTGCTCGTTCGAATTGATGTAAACATAGTCCGCGTCGGTAATAAGGTTTCTGAAAATTTTATTGAAATCCGAAAGCCAGACGATGTTCTGTATTCCCGTTCTTTCCTTTGCTTCTTCTTTTGAAAGTTTCTTCCCTTCCCAGATGGCGATAAGTTCGCTTGTCTCGCGGAGGAAAAGAACTTCCTTGAGATTCGGGTCTGGAGCATCGGGAAACAGGACGAGAATGGATTCTTCCTGCTCAACGCCCGTAAGCCAGAACAGGTCGCTGTTCGGCCTGTATTTTATCAGCCCGTCAGAGTTCGTGGGCATCATGTCGTTCGAAATGACAACGGCCATCGAGCCCGGTTTCAAATTCTTTGCAAGTTTCTTTCTGTTTTCTATGTAGAGTTTTCTGTCAACGACGTAAGTTTTCATAGCGGATTTTTTAGGATAATATAAACCGATTTTATTAAATATTCCATGTTTTAAAACTCAATTTCTTTTTTATCCTTGATGAACTTGCCCGTGAGTTCCTGCGGCGCTTCGGTCGCGAGCCAGACGGCAGTCTCCGCGCCTTTCTCGACAGGCAGCGGCGCGTTCTTTCCTCCCATATCCGTTCTAACCCATCCCGGGTACATTGAATTCACGGCGACCCCTTTTTCCTTAAGCGCGTGAGCAAGCCTGAGCGTGACCGTGTTGAGCGCTGTTTTTGAAATGCCGTACGCGGGCGAGTATGCGGAATACTGCGATGAGATTTTTCCCAGACTGCTCGAAATGTTTATGACCCTTCCTCCGCTCTTGAGAAGCGTTTGAAATGACTGCGTTACGAAAAGCGGTCCGAACACGTTCGTGTCGAACACCTCTTTCAGGACCCGCGGACGGATTTTGAGTATCCCTCCGTCATCCGGCATTATGCCCGCGTTGTTCACGAGCACGTCGAGTTTGTCGATGCTCTTTGAAACGACCTTGAACGCTTCTTCGATACTTCTTATGTCGGATACGTCGAGTTGTACGAACCTGCAGTCGATACCCATACCCCGCAGATTCATCATTGCGTGTTCCCCCTTGCCTTTTTGTCTTGATGTAAGGAAAATCATGAAACCGAGATTTCCCAACTGTCTTGAGATTTCATAGCCTATGCCCCTGTTTCCCCCGGTAATGAGCACAGTTTTCATAAAAAAATATTTCTTCCAAATTATTAAAATACAGGGAAACAATCAATAAATTATCTTTCCTGTCTCACCGCGACGGGGGGGGGCGGTTTTGTTTTTCCGCGATTCTGTACTCACGTCTGAAGCGCAAAGCACCGGAAGAAATTTTATTTGGAGTTTATTCGCAAAAATGCTTAGTGTAAAACAAATTATCTCTCCGACTTAGCCCACGGCTTTAGCCGTGGGAGAAAAGGTAAAAAAGAGAAACCGTTTTAACGGTTTAAAATTATTCTTTCTTTATTCCATATATCTTCGAGAATTCGGCATATTCTTCGGCGAATGTCCGCCTCTTATGATGTTCCTTCTGATTTTTAATATACTCATTTACTCTTTGGACTTTATCTATGCTAATTGAAAATGCGCTGTATCCCGTCTGCCAGGCGAACCTTGACAATGACAAACTGCTTTGATTTATCCAGTGCGAAGACTCTCCTTTGATATTTTTTACAATGTTTTCAATGGATTGCTTTTCACCCATTCTGAACAGTATATGAAGGTGATCTTTCGTTCCGTTCACGCTTTCGGCAATAGAATCATATTCCCGGGATAGTTTTCTTTCGATATGAGTGTATAACTTTTGTTCAAATGATTCATCGATGATAGGAGCACGGTCCTTCGTGCTGAAAATCAAATGTATCCAGATTTTGGTGTTTGAATGAGGCATGTTGTTCTCCTTTTTAAAAACCGTTGAACCGGTTGTTGTTTTCATTTATCTCAGCCCACGGCTGAAGCCGTGGGCTGAGCCTGAAAGACGATTCGTTTTTCTACGAGGAAATTTATTAATAAATTTCCGATTAAGAAATCAAAAAAATATTGCGTGTGTTGCTGTTGGAATTCCGGATCGGATGTTTGAATGTGGGACTATTTATAAACCGTTAAAACGGTTTTGTGTTTCTATGATTCTGTACCCACGGCTGAAGCCGTGGGCTAAGTCGGAAAGATAATTCACTGTCTCTCGTCGTTTAATAGACAAGTTCCGATTCAAAGTGTCTCGTTGTTTAATAGACAAGTTCCGATTCGTTGTGTATCGCGGCAGGTTAACCAGATAGTAATAAATTTATACTACCAACTACTAACTACTAACTACTATTTAGGTCTTCCAAATACATCTTATGAAAAATCCGGAAATAAAAATACTGACTCCATACTTTTGAAGGGGGAAAGCAATTATAAGTTCAGTATAATTCGGTTTGTTGCTTTTGCTTAACGCTATTTATATATTAAATAAAATGGAAATGGATATTTCAAAGTTTGGAACGAAGAGACTGTCGGATGTGACCACAATCAGACTCGGCGGCGCGGCAAAACATTTCATCGAATGCAATTCGGAAGAAGAAATCATTCAGACGCTCAAATACGCCTCGGATAATAACATTAACGTTTTTGTACTGGGCGGCGGCAGCAACGTTATTTTCAGCGACGATGGTTTTGACGGAATTGTCATTAAAGTTAACCTGAAAGGAATCGGGTTCAATGATGACATTGTCACGGTCAAAGCGGGTGAAGACTGGGATGAATTCGTGCGGACTACGATAGAAAATGATTTCGCCGGACTCGAATGCCTGTCCGGAATTCCCGGCACTGCTGGCGCAACACCCGTACAGAATGTCGGCGCTTACGGCGTGGAAGTCGGAAATCTGATAACAGGAATTTCAGCAATCGACAGAGGGACTTTTGAAAAAGTCGTTTTCAATCCGGAAGAATGCGGTTTCTCATACCGTAACAGCCGTTTTAAAGGGGCGGATAAGGATAAATACATCATTACGGATGTCAGTTTTCGACTCGTAAAATCAGGCGACCCCATAATAAAATATCCCGAACTCGCCAAGTATATCGGAACTCATTTCGACCTGAAATCATTAAATAATGGAAAAGAGAGGGTACTGGCTGTCAGGGAGGCTGTATTAAAAGTACGTATAGGAAAATCGATGATTGTTGATGAAAATGACCCGGATTCGCACTCCTGCGGCTCATTTTTCACGAATCCTTTGCTAAAATCGTCTGATTTTGATGTTTTTTTATCAAAATGCGTTCAAAAAAACCTGAAACCGCCGTATTTCAAAGACGGTCAGAATTACAAGGTTTCGGCCGCCTGGCTGATTGAAAATTCCGGATTTGAAAAGGGTTTTTCGCTAAATGGCGCCGGAATTTCGAATAAACACTCGCTTGCGCTCGTAAACCGCGGGTGCAGTACAAAAGACATTATGCTTCTTGCAGAACATATAAAGAAAACAGTATCAGATAATTTCGGCGTTGCGCTCGAAATTGAACCAATCCTTGCGGCCTATCGGTAAACTCTATTTTTACATTATTTTTACTCGTATAAATTTCTAAATTTATTGATGAAAAGCGTTGCTTTGCATACTCTTGGCTGTAAACTTAATTACAGCGAAACATCGACTCTTGCCAAGCAGTTTGAAGCCAAAGGCTTGAAACTTGAGGAATACGGCAGGAAATCGGATATTTTCGTGCTGAATACGTGCTCTGTCACGGATAATGCCGACAGGGAATGTAGGCAGATTATCAGGAGCGTTCTCAGGAAAAATCCCGATACTTACGTTATAGTTACCGGGTGCTACGCGCAATTGCAGCCCGGGGAAATAGCGGATATTGAAGGCGTCGATTTGATACTCGGCTCGAAAGAGAAATTAAGGTTATTTGATTATCTCGAGAATATTGACGTCGAATCGCCTTCCTGCATTTTCAAGGAAACCGGTTCAAAGATATTCGTATCGGGGCTTGACGAGGTGAGCGGCGAAATTTCCGAAGCCTTTTCGGCGGATATAGATTCCAGAACCCGTGCTTTCCTGAAAATTCAGGACGGCTGCGATTATAACTGCACGTTCTGTACTATTCCGCTCGCGAGGGGCGGTTCCAGAAGCCTTCCGGTAAGCGCGGTGCTTGATAACGCGAAGAAGATTATTGATGCGGGTTATAAGGAAATCATTCTCACGGGGGTAAATACAGGCGACTACAGGTATTATGACAGCGAGTCGGGCGGAGTGAAGAAACTAATAGACGTGCTTTACGGACTCGATAAACTCGGGATAGAAAGGATTAGGATTAGTTCGATAGAGCCGAACCTGCTGACGGATGGGATAATTCAACTCGTTAAGACCTCGGATAAATTCTGCAGGCATTTTCACATACCGCTGCAGAGCGGTGAAGTTGAAGTGCTGAAGATGATGCGGAGACGTTATAATACGGGGCTTTACAGGTCGCTGATTGAGAAACTTAACGCGGAAATCCCAGACGCCGGCATAGGCGTTGACGTGATTATCGGATTCCCGGGAGAGACTGACGCGTATTTTGAAAACACAGCCGCGTTTATAAGAAGTCTGAACATCAGTTACCTTCACGTGTTCAGTTATTCGCAGCGAAGAAATACTCCTGCCGCGGAATTTGCCGGTAAGGTCGATATAAAAACGCGGAGAATGAGAAGCGAAATACTGCGCAGCATTTCCGCGTCAAAGAAGTATGATTTTTACGCAAGGTACATCGGGACGGAGCAGGATGTGCTTTTCGAATCGAATATGGTCACAAAAGACGGGAAAAATTATATAGAAGGATGGACGTCGAACTATATTCGCGTCAGAACGGAATACGACGAATCCTTGCAGAACAAAATAAGGAAAGTAAGGTTAAACAACATAAACGGAATGGGACCCGTTGAATGTTCGTGCGTTTAGAGTAAACGGGAAAATTTTAATATAAAAAGAATGAAA
>DATMXZ010000328.1:0-8174 GCA_035561235.1 Ignavibacteria bacterium | reverse complement strand
GGTAAATCCGTTACAGAAATAAAAATTTTTTTTTATTACTCGGACAATAACGTCCTTTTAGAACTGCATTTTTGGTTTAACATTTTTAAGAAAAAAGAAGTAAATTACAAAAAATAATTAAAATCACTATCGAAAATTATTAACTATGTCTGACCTTACATCTTCCAACACATCGCTGGAAAAATTCAATTACGACAACGCGATAGTCAGGAATTTTGCTTACGCGGTAATGGTATGGGGCGCGGTGGGAATGCTTGTCGGCCTGCTTATAGCGGCGCAGATAATTATCCCGAGCCTGAATTTCAACCTGCAGTATTCGACATTCGGCAGGATACGGCCTCTTCACACGAATGCCGTCATATTCGCCTTTGTGGGAAACGCGATTTTTATGGGCTTGTATTACTCCCTTCAGAGGCTCTGCAAGGCGCGGATGTTTAGCGACCTGCTTTCAAAGATACATTTTTGGGGATGGCAGTCGATAATCGTGCTCGCAGCGGTTACTCTCCCTCTCGGAATCACGACAAGCAAGGAATACGCCGAACTCGAATGGCCAATTGATATATTAATCACAATTGTGTGGGTCGTGCTGGCAATTAACATGTTCGGCACGATTGTAAAGCGGCGCGAAAGGCACATGTACGTCGCGATTTGGTTCTACATAGCGACTGTGGTAACCGTAGCGGTGCTTCACATATTCAATTCGCTTGAATTGCCGATTAGTCTGACGAAGAGTTATCCGATATACGCGGGTGTTCAGGACGCTCTTGTTCAGTGGTGGTACGGGCACAACGCGGTCGCGTTCTTTTTAACGACGCCTTATCTCGGTCTGATGTATTATTTTCTGCCGAAAGCGGCGGAGAGACCCGTGTACTCGTATAGGCTGTCAATAATTCACTTCTGGACTTTAATTTTTATTTACATCTGGGCGGGACCGCACCATCTGCTTTACAGCGCGCTGCCGGACTGGGCGCAGTCGCTGGGCACTGTATTTTCGATAATGCTTATCGCTCCGTCGTGGGGAGGAATGATAAACGGGCTGCTTACATTAAGAGGCGCGTGGGACAAGGTCAGGGATAATGTGATTTTGAAGTTCATGGTCGTGGCTGTAACGGCTTACGGAATGGCGACGTTTGAGGGACCGATGCTTTCGCTGAAGAACGTTAACGCGATAGCGCATTTCACCGACTGGATAATCGCGCACGTTCACATAGGCGCGCTCGGCTGGAACGGATTTTTAACATTCGGCATACTGTACTGGCTCGTGCCGAAACTTTTCAAAACAGAACTGTACTCGAAGAAGATGGCGAACTTCCATTTCTGGATAGGGTTCGTCGGGATTCTGTTTTACGCGATACCGATGTACTGGTCGGGCGTGACGCAGGCATTGATGTGGAAGCAGTTCACTCCGGAGGGGGTGCTTCTCTATCCGAATTTTCTTGAGACGCTTCTTCAGATAAAATCGATGCACATGATTCGCATAACGGGCGGTCTTTTCTATTACGCGGGATTCGTCGTGATGCTCGTCAATCTTATAAAGACAATCAAGCAGGGAAGTTTCATTGGGGAAGAGGCGGCAGAGGCACCGGCGCTTGAGAAGAACGTAATGTTCGAACCGATAAAGGGCTCGATAATGAAAAAGCACAGGCTGATTGAGAGGAAGCCGTTCCAGTTTACGGTACTCGCAGTTATTGTTGTTCTGGTCGGCGGACTGATAGAAGTTATTCCGACATATCTGATAAAATCGAACATACCTACGATAGCGAGCGTCAAGCCGTACACGCCGCTCGAACTTCAGGGACGCGACATATACATACGCGAGGCATGCAATTCCTGTCACTCGCAGTTGGTACGTCCGTTCCGTTCGGAGACTGAAAGGTACGGTGAGTACGCTAAGGCGGGCGAGTATGTTTATGACCATCCGTTCCTCTGGGGTTCAAAAAGGACGGGTCCGGACCTGCTCAGGGTTGGCAAAAAGTATCCGAATCTCTGGCATTACCTGCACATGGACGACCCGACGACGGTATCACCCGGCTCGCTGATGCCGAGATATTCGTGGCTGAAGGAGCAGATACTCGACGTCTCAAACACCGAAGCGAAGATTAACGCGATGAGGACACTTGGCGTGCCGTATGAACAGGGTTATGAAAAATCCGCGAACACTGATTTGCAGAAGCAGGCGGAAGAAATCGCCGCTGACCTTCAGAAACAGGGAATCGATGTTACGAGCGACAGGGAAATAATCGCTCTTATCGCTTATCTGCAAAGGCTGGGAACGGATATAAAGAACCAGCAGACGGGGAAATAATATGTTCAGCAAGTATTTCGTATCGGTTGAGTGGCTGAACATATTCGCGATAGCGACGATGATATTATTCATAATAACTTTCGCGGTGATTGTAATATGGGCGTTCAAAATAGACAAGAAAAAACTGGAAGAATACAACAATCTTCCTCTGGAAAATAAGAATTCGGAAAATAAAAAATTTTCAATATGAACAAAAAAGTTTTAGCCGTGATGACGGCGGCGGGGATAACGGCGCTGACTCAGGTTCAGGCAATGGCGCAGGCAAAGCAGGAAACGCATACGGATACATACGTGTATCTTATACTCGGAGCGCTGCTGTTCACTCTGGCGGTGTTATTCGCGTCAATAATGATTTTTGAGTCGGGTGAAAGGAAGCCGAAGAAAGCGGCTGCAGCCGTCGCATCAGTTGAAGCGCCAATTCTTACTGACCACGAGTACGACGGAATTCAGGAACTTGACAATCCCGCTCCCGCGTGGTTTCAGTTTTTATTCTACATTACGATAGCGGCTGCTGTCGTTTATATGTTTGTTTACCACGTGTCGGGCAGGCAGAATTCGTCCGTTGACGAGTATATACAGGAAATGACGGTTGCGCAGGCGCAGAAGGATGAACTAATAAAAACGGGAGCGCTGATAAACGAGAATAATGCTTCCGTGCTGACAGACGCGGCAGACCTTGAAAAGGGCAGGGAAATATTTACGGCGAACTGCGTCAACTGCCACGCCGCTGACGGCGGCGGGACTGTCGGTCCGAACCTCGCTGACGATTACTGGATACACGGCGGCGGAATAAAGAACGTGTTCAGCACGATAAAGTACGGTGTACCCGCTAAAGGAATGATAACCTGGCAGAACCAGTTAAACCCGAAGCAGATTCAGCAGGTGGCGAGTTACGTTCTGACGTTCAAGGGAACGAAGCCAGCGGCGCCAAAGGCGCCCGAAGGCAATGTATGGGTCGATTCGACGGCAGCGCCGAATGATACGCTGAAGAAATAATTCTCATTGGCGGAATAAAGAGCAGCCACGAATTATCACTAATTGCACTAAAATGGCGGAATAAAGAGCAGCCACGAATTATCACTATTTGCACTAAAATGGTGGAATTAATAAATAAAGAGGAATTTTTTACGATTAATGGATTGTGCATGGAAGTACACAAAGTACTTGGCAACGGATTGCTTGAGAGCGTGTATAAAGATGCTTTAGAATATGAATTCAAAGTACATAATATAGAATTTGTCAGAGAAAAAGAGTTTAATATTGTATACAAAGAAATCACACTGAAGCACAAATTTTACGCTGATTTTTTTCTTATGGATAAAATAATACTTGAAGTTAAAGCTACAAACAAAATTATCGATGAGAATATCAAGCAAACTTTAAATTATATGGCAATTTCTAATTGCAGACTGGGTATTATCGCTAATTTCGGAAATCCATCTTATGAGTTTAAAAGACTTGTTTTGTGATTTAGTGTAATTCGTGATAATTAGTGGCTGGTTTTAATACAATCGGTTATAAAGATTTGTTTTGTGATTTTGTAATTCGTGAGAATTAATGGCGGAAGATAAAATAAATACGGGAATGGAAGACGAATCATTCAGGGACCATCTATCGACAGTAACGAGCGAGGGCAAGCGTGTGTGGGTGTATCCCAAAAAGCAAAAGGGAAAATTTTACACGGCGCGGACAATCGTCAGCGTATTTCTGCTGGCGTTTCTCTTCATAACGCCTTGGATTAAAATGAACGGGCATCCGTTCATGCTGTTCAACGTTTTCGACAGAAAGTTCATACTCTTCGGATTCGCGTTCGGACCGCAGGACTTTTACATTTTCGCACTCGGGTTCGTGACGCTTGTCGTTTTCGTGGTACTCTTCACGGCGGTTTACGGAAGAATTTTCTGCGGATGGGTATGCCCGCAGACCGTTTTCATGGAGATGGTGTTCAGGAAAATCGAATATCTTATTGAAGGCGACGCGGCAAAGCAGCGGGCGCTCGACAAGGAGCCGATGAACGGGAAAAAATTTTACAAGAAGAGTTTTAAGCACGCAGTCTTTTTCATAATCGCGTTTCTGATTGGAAACACTTTCATGGCGTATCTCGTCGGTATAGACAAAACGCTTGAAATAATCAGCCGTTCCCCCGCCGAGCATATCACGGGATTCATCGCGGTTGCGGTATTTTCGGGAATATTCTATTTCGTATTTTCTAAATTCCGCGAGCAGGCGTGCACGATAGTCTGTCCGTACGGGCGGCTTCAGGGCGTGCTTCTCGACGCGAATTCAATCGTCGTCGCTTACGACCACGTGAGGGGAGAGCCGAGAGGCAAACTCAACGAAACGACGGGTGACTGCATAGACTGCAATCTCTGCGTGGCGGTGTGTCCGACGGGAATAGACATAAGGAACGGAACGCAATTGGAATGCGTTAACTGCACGTCTTGCATAGACGCCTGCGATTCTATAATGACGAAAGTGAACAAGCCGAAGGGACTGATAAGGTACGCGTCGATGAAAGGGATAAAGGAAAAACTGAAATTCAGATTTACACCGCGGCTGATTTTATATTCGGTACTGCTCGTTGCGCTGATTTCGATATTCACGGCGCTGCTTGTATCGAGGAGCGACGTGAAGGTGAACATTTTAAGGTCGCCCGGAAAAATTTATCAGGAAATGCCCGACAATAAAATCAGTAATCTTTACCACGCCGTGCTCGTCAACAACACGTTCGACGATATGCCGGTCGAGGTGAAGACGAACACGCCGGGAGCGGAGATACTGACGGTAGGAAAGGACGTTGTAATACCGTCGCTCAGCGTGCACGAGGCTGAGTTTCTGGTTGTGATGAGCAAAGACGACATAAAGACAACGGTCGTGCAGTTGAACATACAGGTGTTCGCGGGAGGAAAACTATTCTACGAGACGAAGACGACGTTTATCGGACCGCAGAAGAAATGATTCTTGAGAGGATTTTGCCCGGTTGCACGGAGAACCACAGAGTTGTCACAGAGAGCCACGGAGTTTTTGATAAGTTACACAGAGAATCACAGAGGTATCACAGAGAGCCACAGAGTTTTTTGTTATAACTTAAAGCAAAGTATATTGTCAATAATATGAACTGGGGATATAAAATAGCGGCTGCATTTGCATTGTTCGTTCTCGCCGTCATCGGCTCGGTTATATTTTTTCTGAGCCAGAAAGTCGATGTCGTAACGGACAACTATTACGAGAAGGAACTTAAGTATCAGGAGCAGATAGACAGGGTTAACCGCACGAGGGCGTTAAGAGACACGATGAAAATGGAAAACACGGGCGCGGCGCTGAGCATCGTTTTCCCCAACGTTCCCGACAAGCCGTCGCCGAAAGATTTCATACTTCTCTACAGGCCGTCCGATAACGCGAAAGACGTGAAGATACCTGTAGCCGCAGATGCATCGAAGAAACAGGTCGTAAGCATTGAGCGCCTTGACAGAGGATACTGGAAACTTCAGATAAACTGGACGTCGGGCGGGAGTGAATTTTTTCAGGAATTCTCATTCTACAAGAACTGAGCATCGAAGTAATTCGAAGTGCCATTAAATCAATTGAATTTTACGTTTGAAATGCCAATCATTGTGAAATTTTATCGCCCGTATGAAGAAAATTAAACTCCAGTTACACACAAAAATAATAATCGGTTTATTTCTCGGCGTGATTTTCGGCGCTCTATTCAGCGTGAGCAATTCCGAATTAGTCGTGGTATCTTCATCGGGTGAAACAACCGTATCCGGCTGGAGCGAAGTCAGGTTCTTCAAATCGGATTCGCTCTTAGCCTCCTTCGGTTCGAAGTCCCAACTTCAGATAATAAAGTATTTCAAGAAAATCAGCGCGGGAAAAGACGGGCGTGAAACCGTAATGAAAGTATCTTACCCCGACGGCAAAGCATCGGAGCATAAGGGCATTTCGGAAATACGCAAGCCGAAGTCCGCGGGCACGGTCATCAAGCCAATCGGCGACATATTCATACGTCTTCTTAACATGATAGCGGTGCCGCTCGTTCTTGCATCGCTCATAGTGGGCGCGGCGTCGCTTTCGGACCTGAAGCACGTTGCGAAAATCGGCGGTAAGACAATCGGGTTTTACGCTCTTACCGCGGTTGTCGCGATAACAATCGGGCTTGTCGCGGCGAACCTGATTCGTCCGGGCGATTACATGCCTTCGGAGACGAAGAACGCGCTGCTCGAAACGTATCAGGACGAGGCGAGTTCGAAGATACAGCAGACAACGTCATTGAACATTACGGATTTTCTTGTAAACATAGTGCCGAAGAATCCGTTCAAGGCGATAGCAGAGGGCGATTTTCTTCAGATAGTATTCTTCTCGATTCTTTTCGGGATATTTCTGGCGCAGATTGGAAGGGACAAATCGGGACCCGTGATTAATTTTTTCGAAGGCATGAGCGCCGCGCTGATTAATCTGGTCGAGAAGATAATGTACGTCGCGCCAATCGCCGTGTTCGCGCTCATTTCGGCGACCGTAGCGGAGTTCGGGTTCAGCATACTCCAGACTCTTCTTTTATATTCGCTGACGGTTGTTCTTGGTCTTTCGATAATAACATTCATAGAATATCCCGCGCTTCTTAAAATATTTACAAAGATACGCATAAGGGATTTTCTGAAAACGCAGAGGCAGGTTATGGCGGTAGCGTTCACGACGAGTTCATCGGCGGCGACGCTTCCGATTACGATGGACATTTGCGAGAAGAAACTCGGCGTACCGAACAGGATAGCGAGTTTCGTTCTGCCTCTCGGGACGACTATAAACATGGACGGCACGGCGCTTTATCAGGCAGTGGCGGCGGTTTTCATAGCGCAGGTTTACGGATTCGATTTGAACCTGTCGCAGCAGTTGACGATAGTTTTAACGGCGGCTCTCGCCGCGGTGGGGACGGCGCCTGTTCCGGGCGTCGGACTTATAATGCTTATTATAGTGCTGAAGTCAGTCGGCGTGCCCGAAGAGGGAATCGCGCTTATAATCGGAGTTGACCGTCTGCTGGATATGTGCAGGACCGTTCCGAACGTCCTTGCCGATTCGCTCGCCTGCGTAGTCATAGCGAAATCAGAAAATGAACTCGGGGAAATTAAACCCGAATAACGTCAGGAGATATCGATTCTGTAATCCAGTTCGAGGGCTTTTCTGTAAACGGCGGAAACGCCGCAGTATTTTTCCATGGAGAGTTTTACGGCGTGCTCGACCTTTTCGCGGGGAATCTCTTTTCCTTTCAGGGCATACACGATTAACATCTTATCGTAATGTTTCGGGTGTTCTGCCGTGAGGTTCCCTTCCACTGTAACCGTGAAACTGTCGTATTCGACTTTCATTTTCTTAAGCATTGAGACCACGTCCATACCCGTGCAACCAGCGAGAGCCGCGAGCATAAGGGGTTTAGGCGGCGGTCCGAGGTTCTCGCCCCCGACATCGCCGTGCGCGTCAACTTTGAAATTGAATCCGAGAACGTCCATATCGAACGCCATACCTCCCGAGTGTTTCGCGGTTACTGTGTGCTTCATATCAAAATTTTTTAAAAATATAAATAAAATAAGTTTCAATTAAACCGCAGGACGGGTGTCCGGAATGAATTACCTCAACGGAAAATTGTCAGAGTTGCCCCAAAACCTGAATTCTCCCTGCCGCAAAGGAGTATTAAACGCAAATCCTTATTAAAACATATATTAAACAAGTAGTACGGCGAAATGCCGGCGTGTATAATCATATATATTGTTAATCGCAATTTCAGTCAAAACCGTATGTTAATCCGGAAACAAAAAAAATATGCGCGGATTAAGGTAAACCGCAAAAACACAACGGCGATGACATCATCCTGCACAAT
>DATMXZ010000327.1:0-12076 GCA_035561235.1 Ignavibacteria bacterium | reverse complement strand
TTTTAATTCCTGTTTTTGCATCAGCGGACAGTCCTGCCGGACCGGGAAATAAATGGATTAACCACACCGACCTAAAAAACGTTGTCACGATAGCGATGGACAGGAGCGCGCCTCTAGCATACTGCGGCTCGGAAGGCGGTTTATTCGTCGTGAACGTGGAAAGCGGAGAAATAGTCCGGAAATATACCAACATTGACGGGCTTATTTCCAACAACATCACTGCGGTTTACATCGATACGCTCGATCGGTTATGGATCGGCACTGCCGACGGCTCAATATCGATACTTAATTTTTCATCGAACACATTCAAATACATATACGACATAAAAAATTCAAACGAGAGCAACAAAAACATCTACGATTTTATTCAGTTTGGAAACTATATGTTTGTTTCTACGGGTTATGGAATTCAAAAAATATCCGTTTTAAATTTGTCGTTCACGGATGCTCCCTATTATCAACTTGGAACTTTTCCCGGAAAGACCAAGGTCACGACATTGACGATTCTTAATTCCAGATTATTCGCGGGCACTGCGGTTGGGGTCGCTTACGTTAATCTTTACAACACGAATTTAAACGATCCGATGTCCTGGACAAATTACAGTCAGACGCCTTTAAACTCGAATCTTAAATGCTCTGAAACTTTTGACGGGAAAGCGTTTTTCGGCTCTACAACGGGTTTCGGGTATTTTGACGGTCAGTACTGGCAGTCGTTTCCCGACCCGGGTATTGCCGCTTCGCAGATATTCGATACAAAGGCAATCGGCGACAAACTGTATATCATAGCGGGTGGATATGTTTTCTTCGTTCCTAAGACAAACCTGGCTCAGGTAACTCAGTATACTCCTCAGGGTACATATCTTACTTTAAATAATTACAACGATACGCCTTTAATCGGAGTATTTGAATTAGGGTTAGGTTATTACAAGAATTCTGCATTCACGACGGTATATCCAAATTGCCCTTACAGGAATTCTTTTGAATATCTATCAATAGGGCAGGACGGCGTTTTGTGGATTGCCGGAGGACAGGATTTAACGGGCGCATATTCCGGATTTTACAAATATCAGGATAACGTGTGGACTGCATACAACACATCTACAACGCCCCCTGTCGGAAATAGTAATTTTTTCAGGAGAATTTTTTCGAGCAACGGCACCGTTTGGGCGTTGTGCTACGGCGGGGGCGCAACCAGGGTACAGGGTGATAAAATAAATAATTATAATCCGCAAAACTCTCCGCTGCCAGGAATTCAGGGATATCCTAACTTCTGCGTTCCGTTCGGCGGAGCGTACGATAACGCGGGAATGTTCTGGATGTCATTTTACGGAACGGATAAATCCAAGAGCCTGTATGCCGTAACGGGCGACTCCACATTCCTCGGGTTTAACAATCCCGACGTGGTTCTCGCGGCAAGATTTGAGCACATGGCGATAGATAATTACAACACGAAGTGGATTACGTCGAGCGGCAATCCGGGCGGATTGTATTTCTTTAATGAAAACGGCTCGCTCTATAACACCGCGGACGATATATACGGATTCTACAACGTCAACGATTTTGAAAGCAACGACATCACATCCGTAATTGTTGACAAGAACAACGAAGTCTGGGTTACGACTATAAACGGCATATTCATTATAAGCGACCCGTACGCGGCTATAGTTAATCCGAACAACAAACCCGCTCCGAGAAAACTCGGATTGATATCCGGAAACATACAGGTACCGTTTACCGAAAACTGCAAGTGCATAGCGTCGGACGTTTTAAATCAAAAATGGGTCGGCACGAAGAACAACGGCGTTTTTCACCTTTCATCAGATGGGACGACACTGATAGAACAGTTTAACACGATAAACAGCCCGCTTCTCAACAACGAGATTACCTCCATAGCGGTAAATCCCGCGGACGGAAGAGCGTATTTCGGTTCATTGTACGGACTCTCATCGGTGCAGACGGACGCTATATCGCCTGTGACGGAATTTGACAAGATAATATGTTCACCGAATCCTTATCTCGTTCCTCCGAAAGTAAATTTACGGATTGACGGTCTTGTCGAAAATTCTTCCGTTAAGATAATCACTCTCACGGGCGATGTTGTTGCCGAATTCGATTCGCCGGGCGGAAAAATAGCCTCGTGGGACGGTAAGGACAAGCGCGGAAATTACGTCCCGTCGGGTGTTTACATCGTCGTTGGTTTCAACAAGGACGGAAGCAAGGTGGGAAAAGGAAAACTGGCTGTTGTAAAACGCTAAATATTTTCACGATGCTCGTAATTCCTGTAATAGATATTAAGGACGGCAGGTGTCTGAGGCTCTTTCACGGGCACTACGAGACGACCAATTTTTATTCGGACAATCCCGTAAAGGTCGCGCGGCTTTTCAGGAAAGAAAACTTCAAGTGCATACACATTACTGACCTTGACGGCGCCGTTCAGGGCGAAATGAGAAATTATCCGGTCATAAAGGAAATCTGCAAGTCCGTCGATATCCCTGTTCAACTGGGAGGGGGCATCAGGGATTTCGAGACCGCAAAGAAAATCATCGAAGACCTTGGGATTTACAGAATAGTTGTCGGCACTGCGGCCATATCCAACCCTGAAATGATTAAGAAGATTCTCGATGAATACACACCTTCAAAAATTGTAATCGGAATTGACGAGAAGTTAAACAACGTGGTAACGAACGGATGGATAAATTATGCGAACGTTACGCCGCTTGAATTCGCATTGATGATGGAAAACATCGGCGTGAGAAGAATCATTTATCAGGACGTGACCCGTGTCGGAAACTGCTGCGGACCGTATACGGAAAGGATTCTCGAAATAGCGAACAATACAAAGTACTTAAAAATAACTTCCGCAGGCGGAATCGGGAATTATTCACACCTCCGGATGCTGAAGGATTTGAACAATCCAAAGGTCGACAGCGTTATGATATCGAAAGCACTTTACGAAAATAACTTCCCGTGCCAGGCAATCTGGCGCGACATCGAGAGAATTGACACGTCGCTCGATTTGCCAAAAGTAAAAAGATAGAATTGAGACTCACCGCTTTACATACAACGCGCGCAAACCTTATTGCAATGATTCTAATTCTCTCTTTTCTTTTTTTCGGAACGGATTCAAGCGCGCAGGCAAAGACCGGAAAGTTCAGGATTGCGCGTCTAAAGTATTCCGGAGGAGGCGACTGGTATAACGACCCTTCCGCGGAAGTCAACATGATGAACTATCTGAAGAAGAACACGACCGTCGATATTGATGAACCGAAGTTTTATTCGGTTGACGTTTCTTCCGACGAGATATTCGATTATCCGTTCATATTAATCACGGGACACGGAAACATCAATTTTTCCGAATCCGAAACCAAGCGGCTGAGACTGTATCTTGAAAACGGAGGTTTTCTGTATGCCGATGACGATTACGGAATGGACGAATCTTTCAGGAAAGAAATAAAAAAAGTATTTCCGAACGATGAATTGAAGGAACTCCCCTTCAACCATAAAATCTACAACATACATTATTCTTTTCCAAACGGGCTTCCGAAGATACACGAGCACGACGGCAAGCCGCCTCAGGGATTCGGAATCTGGCAGAACGGGCGCCTCTGCGTTTACTACACTTACGAGACCAACATCTCCGACGGCTGGGCGGATACACGCGAACACGACGACCCCCAGGAAAAACGGGACGAGGCATTCAGGATGGGTACGAACATAATCATTTACGCGCTGAGCAACTGAAGACAACATCCGTTATAACCTTTTACAGAAATAAAACAACGTTCACTTTAAAAATAATAAGGCACAACATGCTTTTCCGTGTCCGTAAACGAATCCGTCATAACAAATTTCCCCGGGACCGTTTTTCGTACGTCCTGTTCAGGTTAATTAAGATATAATTCTCCGAATTAAAAATATTATGAATGAAAAAAAAGAGTAGACATTGCAAATTGAATTTCATAATATTGTATAGAACTATTTTAGTCCCCCGAATTGTATAAAAAAATAGTTTAAAATCAGTGGAAGAAAACACGGCATCAATTAAGGTTTACACTCTGTTGTTCTTTTTCGTTATCCTTGGATTCATCGGCTTCCTGGTTTATCAGGGTTTTAAGGACGCGGATTACAGGGACAGGGTTTCTCCGGGAGAAAAGAGCAGAAAAAGCAGAAGTGTATCCGTATTAACGGTAAGTAAAAACGGAAATCAGTAACGGGTAAGAGTTCTTCGCGCTCAGAAATTAATCTCGAGTCCGAGGTTCAGTCTGTTATTTACCCCGCCCTCTATCATGTCATTTCCCGAGCCTATAAATTTAACTTCATCAAGATACGTTGCCGAATATTTTGCAATCAGTTCGGCAAACGGAAAAGGCCTGTAAGCCGCCATAAGGTACCACCTAGTTCCCTTGCCGTACAATCCCACGTTTGACATCACGCCGCGGAGATCCTCTTCGAATTCATAAACGCGGCTGTCGTAATCTTCCGTCTGAAACACTATGAACCTTGTGGACAAGGAAAGATTTTTTATCAGCGACGCCCTGACATCCGAATAGAAAAGATATCCCTTGTTGTTTCCGCCGTAATTATCGTACTTCACCATTACATATTCGTAACGAGTTCTTGTCCTTACCGATTTTGATATTTCATAATCAAATCCTATTCTGAAGTTCATCTGATTGCGGTTGTCGATTTTTTTCGCGTCGCGTCCCTGCTCATCCTGAACCGTTCGCGATTCTTCCTTGTTCTTGTTTCTGTACTTGAAATAAACAAGAAGGTTCTTGTTTACCTTGTACTGCGACGTGAGAAGAAAGTCATTTCCCGTTGTAGGCGACGGATTGAAGTAAGTCCTGTAAGGGAATTTAAACTGGTCAAAGTAGGTATTCACCTCAAGCCCTTTAAGCGGTCTTACTGAAAGCCCTGCGTAGAAACCGTTTTCATTCTGCGTGTTTCCGTTATTCTCGCCGAATCCGAACGAGTGAACGGGCGAAAAATCTTCGGGATAATTCCTGTAGAGAAGAATGAAGTCCGCGAATTTTTCGATGCCGAATTGCGCGGCGCCGATTCCCGCGACGCTTCCCGATTGCGAGCGCGCGAACTCGCCGAATACGTTTATGTTTTTGTATATGACGTCGTAATCGACGCTGAGCATGTTTGCCGTCGAGCCGCTGAAGTTATACAACTGCCGCTCGCTGTCGTCCGGTTTTATACCCTTCGTAAAACTTGAATTCCAGTATGTAACGCCGAGACGCAGGAAGTCGTAATCCGCGTATATTCTTCCGCCCGCGAATCTTTCTTTGCCGGTGCCGAGCCTGTTTTGTTCGCTTGTCGTCCTGTGATAACCGTCGAAATAAAAACTTGATACTTCGTTCAGTGTCGTGTCAATTGAGGCGTCAAAATAATTGTTTGAATAGAATGCGTAAAAATCATAATTCTTATACGATACGTTCGTAGCAGCGCCCCTGAAGAATTGTACTTCGTTCGTCGATTTATAACTTGTAATCGCGTTGTTGTCTTTCTTGATAACGGAGACAGCCTCGCTTCCTTTTGAGAACGCGAGCGACGTCCGGAGTCCGAGCCCCTGTCCGAAGTTCAGCACGTAATCTCCGATAACGGCTTTCTTCACGAACTTCCAGTTTTTCAGTTCGACGTGTCCCGAATAAAAGTCCGCATAGTTTGTTTCGCCCGCGTCTTTTTCAAGAGTTAAGTTCGCGCCAAGTTGATAGTCTTTGCCGTTGTATAACCCCGTAAGGCGGTTGTAAATTTTTTGCTTTGAGCCGGGATACTCGCCGTTTTCAAATCCCTTCTTTGTCTGGAGGTCCTGCTGGACGCGGCTTCGGAACCTCACGTCGATATCACCGAGAATTCCGTCCCCCCTTTTCTTGCCCTCTTTCCTGACGTAGCCTGATTCATCCTTGACGAAATCCGTTTTTGACCTTTTTGCGATTACGAAAACTTTTATTTTTTCATAAAATTCGTCCGATACGCCGTCAACTTTCAGAAGTTCTCTTTTCGAATTGTAATTTTTCTTTTCTCTGTACTTAATAATATTCCGCGCGATTATGGACGTCATGAACGGGATTTCTTCAAGGTCCGTTTGCGATGCCGAGTTTATGTCCACGGGATTATCTTTCAGGTAATCCATTTTGTCTAGGAGTTTCGAGTCTTCGGAATCTTCGAGAGAATTTTCGAGAAGGTTTTCGATATTGTTGAATGTATTAAGGTCGGTAGTGTCGGGAACGACCTTAAGCGTATCCGTTCCCGCAAAAACAAGCCTGCTTCCCGCCACCAGGGCGGAAAGCAGCAATATTTGGATAAACTTTTTTATAGCGATTAAGTATTAATAAACTTTTACTCTTTCGACTCCGAGAACGCTTTTTGCGGACTGCGACTGAACAAACACAACTATGCTTGAGTTCTTTGCTATTACGCCTTCGGGAATTGAGTACGGGATTTCAAAATTCGACGATTGTCCCGGAGTAATATTAATGCTCATTCCGTCCGTTCCGGTGAACAGTTTTCTCATCGTGTTCTGGTGCCAGTCTTCACCGTTCGGCGCTTCATAGTAAAGATTGTTTTCCGTAAGTACGGCGTGCAGACGCAGGTCGCTAACGGACGTTCCCGACAATTGTCCTACGCTTACGGTCAACGAGCCGGTACCGGCGAGAGAGTCGTAATTATTGACGATATTGATTCCGAACTGGTTCTTCAGTTTCAGTTTGCTTTCTATCAGGTTTGTCCACGTAGTCGCGTTAAACGCGGGAAGAAGCACTCCGTTAAGAACCGTGTACGGATTGAACATCAGCGCGCCGTAATAGTTAGACCTCGCAAGGTTGTCGACCGTATTGAAAAGATAGAACGGGTCGTTCAGCGACGTAACCGTCGTGTGAACCCTTATTATTATAACATTCGTGTCGTTTATGGTGATGCCTTTCAGGCTGTCAATTTCGTCCAGATAATGTCCCGGGACGGGGCAGTTCACGCAGGTGTGGTTCGTAAAAAACTCCACGAGAACCTTGCTTGAGGCCTTGAAGTCGGATGTTCCCTTCACGAGAGGGTTGTCATTGCTTTCGCAGGAAAAAAAGAATCCCGCCGTAAGAAGTATTATTATGTATAAAGAGAATTTTTTCATTTTTAAAGTATTTAAAATAATTAATGATTACACCAATTAAAACTTATTGTTCAGTGTCAGCCTGAGGCCTTCGAACGGTCTTACGAATCTGCAGATTCCGTTCGTGCACTTCAGACCGCCTCTTTCCGTTCCGTATGAAACGGTAAGCGAATTGGCTGAATTGAATTTATACGATACTTCTCCTATGAACCAGTTCTTTTTTCCTGTGGGTTCTTCCTCGTCATTAGTGAACTCAGCGCTGAACGTGGCGCTTATGTTCGGCGAGCGCGAAAGGCTTACGGAGAACAGGTTGTTCATATATGATTTTTCTCCGACTCTTATGTTGTTTTCAACCCACTGGTTTTCAACTATAAATTTAAGCGTATATTCTTTCGTCAATGAATACCTGACTTCGACGGGAATCGTGTTAACCTTTAGTATTTCCGAAGCGTTCGGATTAATATAATTGTAAGTAACGGCGTTCTGCCTGTCGTACGCGACCTTTGTATAAAGTTTGTCGTTCACGTACCATTCTCCGTCCGCGTAAACTTCCCAGTACGGAGAGAACTGTTTGTCCAGCGACGGCAGGTAATTTCCGTCCCTCTCAATCCGCGTGTAAACAAGTTTACCGCCGTCTGTTGTTTTAAGATAATCAAAGTGCCTTGATGCTACGGCAGCGTTCAGATTGAAAGTTACGTTGTCCTTGGGCGCATATACAACGTCTATCTGCACTCCGACTTCGTCGTTAAAATCAACTACGTGCGGGTTTCTCGAAATAAGCGTTGACGAATGCTCTTTCACCACCGTAGGCGGATTCTGGAAAGGAAGCATCTTCGTCGGCCTGTCGGCGCTTCTGTTGTCGGGATTCGTCATGTCGAATCTGTAGTTCTTGTAATCGACCGTGACGCCGAGTTTCGGCATTGAGTATGAAAGCGAACCGTAGAAACCGTCGCCCTTCGCGGAGATGGGAACGGGATACGATGTGTTCGCGTCGGTGCTCACGTGTTTGTGCGCGTATGAAGCGAACAACTGAAGGTTCTTGTAGTTGAAACTCAGATACCCTTCGGGAATGTATGCCTTTATAGAGGTCGTGTCGGAACTCGTCGGTACTTTTCCGTAAGCGTAAACATAGTTCGCGCCGATGTTAAGAAGTTTCACGGGCGATATCTCGAAGTTCGCGTCCCTTACATTATAAACTTCCTTCCTCGTAACGTTTGCAAAGTCGTTATATTCAAGCATCCCGGCGAACATTTCCGCTTTAACCTTAACCGGGTTTTTTTCTCCGATGGTTTTCTTGTAGAACGCCTTGATTCCGTCTATTCCCGTATCGTAAAATTGCGTGCGGTCTTCAAAGACATTCATCGAGAGACCACGGGAAATAACTTCCCAGAAGTCGCCCGCGCGCACGTTAATGCCTTCCTTCACGTTGTTGTACTCTATGAATCTTTTTCTAATTCCCTTATAATCGACGCCGTATTCAATCGGCTGGCTGATTTCATAACGCATTCCGAAAATTATGTCGTTGACCGAAAGACGCGCGTCAGACAGATTTTCGAAATATTCTTTTCCGTATTCAAGGTTGTTGTTTCTTTCCGTGCCGCTTCCGTACCTCATAACGTTGTTAAGCGAAGCCTTCACGTCGAGTTTAATCTGGGCAACTCCGATAGACGAGACCAGCAAGAGCAGTGCAAGAGACAGAAGTTTCTTCATATCAAAATTTTATTTTTTTAATGGGGAAAAATGCTATTTTATTCCGAGCATTGCTTTTATTTCTTCTTCGATTTTAACTTCGTCGCCCGTCTTGAATCCGATATGGAGCGCGACGATCTCCTTGTTCTTGTTTATCATCAGCGAATACGGCATTTCATCCTTGCCGCCGTAAGATTCGAACACTCTCTTTTCGGGGTCCATCAGAACCTTGAAAGAAAAATTCTGGGCGGTAACAAACGATTTTACTTTTGACGACGATTTTTGATTGTCAACATTTATTGCAAGATATTCGAAACCCTGGTCTTTGTATTTCTGATATACGTCTTCGAGTTTTTTCATCTCTTCCTTGCAGGGCGTACACCAGGTAGCCCAGAAAGCCACGAGCACGCCTTTGGAATTGTCAAGAACTTTGCTGAGCGTAACGTCAGCTCCGTCCACGTCGGGAAGTGTAAAGTCAGTGTACATCTGCGCTTTCGAAACGCCCACGAACAGGAACATTAAAAGAAAAATACAAACTGCTTTTTTCATTTCAGTATAATTAATTTTTTAAGATAGCCGCGATTATCGCCGTTGCCACGAGATTTAAAAGGGCAAGCGGCAGCATTACCTGCCAGCCGATTCGCATCAACTGGTCATACCTGAATCTTGGAATTGTCCATCTGACCCAAATGAAGAAAAAGACCATGAAAGCGACCTTGGCGCAAAATGTCAGAATTTGTATTATGCTGACCGCGAGAGGCGGCAGACCGAATGTCTGAAGGTACGGGAACTGCCAGCCGCCGAGGAACAAAGTTGTTATTACCGAAGATGAAACTATTACGGCTGCGTACTCGGCAAGGAAAAACATCGCGAATTTCATGCTCGAATATTCGGTGTGATAACCGCCAACGAGTTCCTGCTCCGCTTCGGGCAGGTCGAACGGAGTTCGGTTGGTTTCGGCGAATGAAGCGATGAGAAACGTAAGAAAACCGACCGGCTGAAGAATTATGTTCCATTTCCACCCGTATTGATTCTGCACAATCATATCGAGTTCAAACGAACCGTTAATAAGTATGATTCCGATAATGGAGAGTCCCATTGAAAGTTCATAACTCAGCATTTGCGCCGACGAGCGCAGACCGCCGAGAAGCGAGTACTTGCTGTTCGACGACCACCCGCTGAGAGTTATGCCGTAAACGCCGAGCGACAGAAAAGCGAGAATGTAGAGAATGCCTATGTTGACATCCGCGATCTGAAGTTTTATTTCCCTTCCGGCAATCATAATTTTGTCGCCGAAAGGAACCACGGCAATCGTCGAAAGCGCCACGAAAATTGAAATCCCGGGCGCAAGCGAATGTACGAACTTGTTAGCGTTCGCGGGAACTATGTCTTCCTTCAGAAGCAGTTTAAGGACGTCGGCAAACGGCTGAAGAAGCCCCTGATAGCCGACGCGGTTAGGTCCGAGGCGGTTTTGAATGAAACCCGCCACGCGCCTTTCTTCAAAAACCGTAAACGCTACGGCAGTAAGCAGCACGCTCTCCACGACCACGATTTTAATAAGCGTAATCAATATGTCTATAATCCAATCAGGCATAATATCAGGGAGAAATTTACCTAAAATATTCCTAAAAATTTATGAATAAATGCGGTCAGCAAGTAATTCATACATCATTTATATCCCCAAAGCAGCCGGATTGTTCCTGAACATTAAGGAATGAAAAAACAGGTGTTTTGCCGAATATTCCGCGGCGGAACAAACACAAGGAATACGGCGGATTCTCCCCGACCTTTCATTTCTCAAACGGACTGAGTGTAAATGAACGGGGAAATCCGTTTCAGCGGGTCACCGTATTTTTAAAACATATAAGTCTTATTTCACGAGCACCATTTTCTTTGTTATAGAACTTACTCCTTTCGAGTCAAATGCTTCGAGCCGGTAAAAATAAATCCCGCTCGAGAGTTTCGCGCCGTCAAAATCTATCTTGTACGTACCTGCTGTGAGTTCGCGGTTAAACAAATTGTTAATGAGTTTTCCCGATATGTCGAAGACGGATATTTTTACGTTTGCTTTTTCCTTTACGGCGAATTTAATGGTTGTCGAAGGGTTAAAAGGATTGGGATAATTTTGTTCGAGCGTGTAATAATTCGGAACGAAAGAGTTAAGTTGTATGACGCCGACATTCGGGTTCACCTTGTAATAAATCAACTGCGTCTCAATTCTGTAGAAAGGTTCCGTGTGTCCGGTGCTGTTATAGTTACAGTCGGCGCATGTTACGCCGTTTATGCAGTTGGGATTTGTCGGCCGGCAGTAATTCACGTATGGGTCGAGATAATAGGAATATGTTTTGCCGAGTCCGGGCGTCACGTAAGAAGTAATCATTGTATCCCACGGAATTACGCTTGCTCCCGGGCACCAGCCCGCGCGGGGATAATGCCAAGTTCCGCCCTGCGGACTGCACGTATTGTCAATGCAATCGTATCTCCAGAGCCAGTAAGTGAGCGTGTCGTTTCCTACCACGATGCCGTGCTGTTTCTGTGAAAACTCGGCGGCGTTCTCCGTGTTCCCCTGTCCGTGTCCCGTCGTTATGATTCTCGCTTTGACGCTGTAAATTCCCGAATCTGTTATTATATTTTTTGAAGGAAGATGATTCATCGGCGGATTCGCCGTATCGCCGTAAACGAGATACTGGTTCTGCCACAGATTTACAACCTTGTAAGGTTTCGGCTGAACCTCTCCCTCTATAAGCGCGAACTTGATTGTCGCGTACCATCCGCGCGGCGTGTTTATCCACGTCTCTATGTAGTTCGCGAATTTCACGGAGTCGTGAAGAAGCGGCATGTAATCGGTCAGGTCGTAAACATACGTGCACGTTCCCGGGTATCCGCTCCCGACAATGTTGTACGGCGTTATCACTCTTGCTATTTCATAGTAAGTCGTTGAATCTATCACGACTCTTAAGTGTCCGAACCTGTCCCACGGGTCGCATCCGGCTGTCGGGCATCCTATCGTGTATTTCATAATTATTTTCGACCAGTGATGTGACGTGTCCGGAAAATGGACTGTCTTGTAATGCAGGTCAGCCCAGTAATGATATTCCTGATTGAATGCGGTTATCCAGGTTGTATCTCCGGGGGCCGCGTACAGTCCGGAAAGAGATGATATCGTGATGAAAAATATATAAGCAAGAAGGAGTTTCGATTTTTTCATAATGTTTGACGGTTTTCTTAATATTCCGAAAAACGGGAAAAAGAACAATGAAAAATAAATGTTATGTACAGATG
>DATMXZ010000326.1:0-7860 GCA_035561235.1 Ignavibacteria bacterium | reverse complement strand
GAAAAAAGGTTAATCTGTTTTCATTAATCTGTTTCAAAAAGAAACAGTTAAGAATTGATATTGAACGGAAATCACAGGCATAATTCAAGAAGAGATTGGACGAAAAACGCCGTTAAGATTTTCTGCTGCCGGGTTTAGTTACGGGAATGTTCTCAAGCCAGTCGGGAACATCGGTTGCAGGAAACTTGACGACTTCAAACTTAGCGAGTGACATCTGCTTCGTCTTAAAATCTATTCCGCCGCTTCTGTCAATAATGAAACCTACACCGGCTGGTATGCACTCGGCTTTTTTAATTATTTCAATCAGTTCGAATACGCTGCCGCCTGTCGTAACAACGTCTTCGACCGCGAGTACCTTAAGCCCTTTGGACAGGCAGAATCCGCGCCTGAGCGTTAGTTTGTTGTTCTCTCTCTCGGCGAATATGGTCCTTGCACTAAGCAGACGTCCTACCTCAGTTCCGAGAACAATGCCGCCGATTGCCGGGCTTAACACGACGTCAATATCATCATCCTTGAAATAATCCGCGATTACCTCTGAAAATTCAGTTAGGTATTTTGGGTATTGGAGTACCTTCGCGCACTGGAAATAATGCGGGCTGTGGTAACCCGAGGTTAATATGAAATGACCTTCGAGCAATGCTCCCGTCATTCTGAATATCTCAAGTACTTCCTGTTGTGTCATTGTTACGATGAATTAATACAGTAATGATTTATAAAAATATACGAAAAAAATATCAGGTAATAAATAGAATCAGTATGATATTATAAATGTCCGGGAACAACCGTTATCTTGAAAATGAATTCTGCCCGGCCAGCAGGAAGATTTTTGCGGCTTTGTTTGCGATGTCAATCAGGTCGAATGCGTTTTCGATTGTGTCGGATACGGAAATGACTCCATGCTTTTTCCAAAGGACCAAGTCATGTGTCTCGAGTGACTTGATCGTCTCAGCCGCTATGCGGGTGTTCCCCGATTCCTGCTCTTTTATAAGTCCAAGACCCCCGGGAAAGAATAGTTTGAATTCAGTGTGAGCGGAAGCAAGCATCCTGTTCATCCTTTTTTCATTCGAGCATTCCTTGCGGTGTGATAACGAGATCAATTCCGTTGGATGAGTATGCAGTACTGATTTGAGTCCGGGATTTTTATTTTTAATGAATCCGTGAATGAATAGATGAACGGGCAATTCCGAACTTGGAATGTCTTCGGTAATAAAATAATGCCGCCTGCTGTTTAGTTTGTACTTGGAAAAAGAACCGCCCTCCTTGTCGAACACGAGGAAAATGAGGTGATTCAACGGTGAATCCTTCATTTCTCTCATCTTTGATCCTGAGGATGAAACAAGCAAAACACAGTTGGCAAGTGAGGGGATTTTCATCCCGAGTTTAAAAGAGTATAATTTTATATCTGGAATGAGTACAAATTCCGTTACGTTCACGGATAAATTGCCTGCGTTTCTTTCCGCCCAGCCCTTTTCCCAGAGGTATCCTGCAACCGATGATATTTCTTTAATAATATCGAAAATCAAAACGAGAGAAATTTAATTCGGCAGTCATTTCTTATTTTCTTCCGGCAGGTCGAACGCCTCTTCCGTGCTGTTGACCGCGGATGCCTCGTTCATCTTGCAATGACCGATGAACACCGCGCCGTGTTCCATCACCAGATGATCTACAACTATATCTCCGTAAATCTTACCGCCTTTTTTAACCTCAAGTTTATGGGCTTTTATGTTGCCCTTTACAAGTCCGTAAACCGATACTTCGATGGAGGTGATGTCTCCTTCGATGGAACCCTTATCTCCGATAATAAGTCCGCTTTCACCGGAAAGGTTACCTCTTACAATGCCGTCGATTCTGGTGTATGCAGGAGAAAAAAGATTGCCTTCAAACTTGCACCCTTCGCTTATTAGCGTCCTTATCTGGGCGGGAGCCGAGCGGAACTGCTGATTGTTGCTTTCAGCCGTTTTCGATTCATTTTCCTTTTTGCCGAACATGTCTGATTAATTTTTTAAATTTAAAAATAATTGAGGATTCACGCTTTCTTCTTTGTACCTGATTTCATAGTGAAGGTGCGGTCCCGTTGACCTACCCGTCGAACCCACGAGTCCAATCAGGTCGCCCGCAGTAACCGTATCACCGTACTTTACTTTAATTTCCGAAAGATGGCCGTAAATAGATTTCAATCCGTTGCCGTGGTTTATTACTACACATTTCCCGTATCCTCCGTCATAGTCCGCTTTTTCAACCGTGCCTGATGCTGTGCATTTTACGGGGTTGCCGGTTTCGCCTTTTATGTCAAGCCCTTTGTGAAACTCCGAACCGCGTCCGCTGAAAGGATTTGAACGGTATCCGAAGAAGGATTTAAATTCGCCGACATGAGGATTTCCTATCGGAACGTTCTTTATCGACTTAAGAATCAAATCGGTTTTATCCTGATAATAATTGTAAACGGAGATGTCCATTACTCCTGATACGTCTTCCGGACCGCCCGCGTTTTCCTGCTTGAATATGCCTCTTTCGTTCAGGTACTTGTTTATATCGTTAATGTTGTTTTCAATCTCATTTACTTTCTTCTTTATTTCGAGACTGTCGATAAGTTTTAAATCGTTCTTGAGCGAAAATATTCTTTCGTTAAGAGTGCCTATTTCGTACCTTGCGGAAGAAATCAGAAAGAACAGTACGAGGCAGGTTATTATAATTCCCGTGAGCGAGACTGCTGCCGTGGTTAAATATGTCCTGAACCGCTCGACGTGCCTGGTATTTACAGTGTAGAAGTTTGTGTCGCGGTTGTCGTTGCTTACAATGAAAATTGTTGTGAATCTCTCTTTCATGGCGCCCTCTTGAATTGCAAATTTTAAATATAAGTGTTTTAATGGTTTAATGAAAAGAAAAAATGCGAATATTGCGGATGTTAATCATCGATTCACAAATTTTTACAGTTTCAAATAAACTAAAATTTTGCCATTTTCAAAAATGGTAAAAAGCATAGGACAAAGCGAGCACGTCTGGACGAAGGAATGGGATAATCTGACACCCGTTTCCGAGATACAGATGTGGGATTATTTCGGACTGCGGCAGTGGATTTCAAAATTTACTCCCAGATTCGGTAAGACAATTGAAGCGGGCAGCGGTCTCGGCAGATATGTATTCTATCTCTCGAGAATGGGCATAAATATCGAGGGCGTCGATTTTTCCGAGCCTGTAGTCGAAAGCCTGAATAAGTGGAAAGATGAAAACGGATTTGACACACGGTTTATCAGGGGCAATATTCTGAATCTTGATTATCCCGATAACTCTTTAAGCGGTTATATTTCTCTAGGAGTCGTCGAGCATTTCATCGAAGGTCCGAAAGCCGCTCTGAAGGAAGCGTACAGGGTTCTTCGTCCGGGCGGTATCGCTATTATCTCTACTCCGTCAAAATCGTTCTACGTATTGTTTAGGGATTTTAAATCTGCCATCAAGAATATTGTTAAAAAGTTAGTCTTTTATAAGAAAAAGGAAGTACCGTTCTTCCAGTACTGGTACAGACCGGGAAAACTTAGCAAGTTCTTAAGGGAAGCGGGTTTCAGCGTTCGTATAGGCAGGGGTGCCGACCTTTTGTTTGTCTTCTGCGAACTCGGCGGTTTTACTGACAAGTATATACAAAAAGGAAAATTCGGCTATAATTTTGCAAACAGATTTGAAACTTCTTTCCTGTCGGCGTTCGGAGCCCAGTCAATTACGATTTCGGTTAAACGCGCTCCTGTAATGCACTGCTTTTTCTGCGGAGAACTGAAAGCGGAAGAGAAATCACTTGATAAATACCAGATTCCTGTCTGCTCCGGCTGCGCAGGGAAAAAAATCTCCTCCTATTACGAAAAAACCGGCGTCGCGAAGTATTCAAAACCTTATGAAATAAGCCCGCCGGTAAAATCGCCCGTATTATGCAAATGCAGTTTCTGCGGTAATGAATACACGAGCGATATAATTTTTGAGGATTACGGATTTGATAGACTCGTTTGTCTCCCTTGTCTGAAAAAAAGTGAAGTCAACTTGTTACTCGCGAATGAAAATGTCAAGCCGGTCTGGAGAAAGAGAAATTCCGGATTGCCTTAAATCCTTTACCTTGTTGTTTCGGGACTTCTAACTTTTAAAAGAATTAACACGGGCGCTGTCTTCATTCCCTTCCGTTCAACGAGGTCAAAAATGAATTAATGTCGAAATCTAAACTGCCCATTCAGGATTTCAATCAATCTTAGCATTTACTTCGTAAATCTGATTGTGCGTCTCAAAAATTGCCTGGTAAACTATTGACCTTGTTGCGTTGCTTAGGTACGGGATTTTATTTAATTTTGAGCATGGAAGATTATTATATCTCAATAAAAAACCTCAGAAAGGAATTTTATTCAGGCTCGGGATTGTTTTCGAAATCAAACACGATTCTGAAGGCTGTGAACGGAGTCTCGTTAGATATAAAAAAGGGAAAGACGCTTGGTCTCGTTGGAGAATCCGGCTGCGGAAAGTCCACGCTTGGAAGATGTTTATTAAGATTGATTGAACCGAACGGAGGACAGATTTTATATAAAGGTACGGATATCCTGAAATTCAACTCTGTCGAAATGAAAAAGTTCAGGAAGAAATTCCAGATTATTTTTCAGGACCCGTATTCCTCGCTAAATCCAAGAATGACGGTAGGTGATACACTCAGGGAAATAATAAAATTCCATACGTCGGCCGGGTATAACGGCACAGAAAAAAGATGCCGCGTTCTGTTGAATGTTACCGGAATGCCGGCCAGCAGCATCAACAAATATCCTCACGAGTTTTCAGGCGGGCAGAGACAGCGAATCGCGATAGCCAGAGCGCTCGCCGTCGAACCCGAATTCATTGTCTGCGACGAGCCTGTATCCGCACTTGACGTTTCAATTCAGTCCCAGATTATTAATCTGCTGAAGGAACTTCAGTCGGAGTTCGGTTTAACGTATCTGTTTATCTCTCATGATTTATCGGTCGTCAGGCACATTTCAGATGATTTAGCGGTTATGTATCTCGGCTCCATAGTTGAATATTCATCGAAAAACAATTTGTTTGATTCTCCGTATCACCCATATACCAAGAGCCTTTTGGATGCGGTGCCGGAAACAGAACCCGGAACAGGAATAAGGAGAGAAGCCCCGGAAGGCGAAATTCCTAATCCCGTGAATCTTCCCGAAGGATGTCCTTTCAATTCGCGGTGTCCCGAAGTTCTTGATGCGTGCCGACTCAGATATCCTGACAAACACGGAACGGACGGACATTACGTCTTCTGTCATTTATACGAAAATAAATATACAATAAAAGTTTGAAGAAAATTGCAATACTAATAATATCGCTTCTGTTTTTCTCCGACTCGGCGCTTCCTCAAAACGATACTATGATAGTTACCGTAAAGGGATCAGTAGTTAACCAGAAAGACAGGAAACTTGAAGGTGTGAACGTTTCGGCTATGAATAAGAGCACGCAGGATGTTTATAGCGGAAAAACCGATAATTCAGGCGCTTACTCTGTAAACCTGCCAAAGGGCGTTTACAAACTTTCAGCATTCCTTTACGGGTATATGATTTTCGAGGAAGATAATCTTGAGATGATTAAAAATGAGACGATAAACATAACATTAACGGAGAAACTGTTTTCGCTTGAGGAGATTGAGGTCATTGGCAACCAGAGGCAGAGCCAGAACGATCTCCGTACGAGTTGGTTCAATCTTCCGCCATTAAGTATAAAAGTGCTGCCCGGAGGTCTCGAAGACGTTATGCGTTCTCTTAAATCACTGCCCGGAGTCACTTCGCCGAACGATTTCACATCTCAACTCGTGATAAGAGGCTCGGGACCTGACCAGAACCTTATCGTGATGGATGAAGTCGAGATATTCAATCCTTACAGGCTGTACGGACTCGTCAGCATGTTCAATCCCGAAACTCTGAGCGACATTAACCTTATAACCGGGGGATTTCCCGCCAAGTACGGCGACAGGCTTTCCGCTGTTCTTGATGTTACGAACAGGGAAGGCACGACGGAAAAAAGTTTCGGAATGATTTCAAACATCAACATCGCGAGCGCGAACGTGATTTTTCACGGAAAGAATCCGTTGCGCATACCGGGTTCGTGGATAGTATCTTCAAGAAGAACTTACTATGACCTTATACTCGGACCATTCGCGAAGAGTTCAGGTTTGATTACCGACGATTCCTCGTTTCCTTCATTCGAAGACGTTCAGGTCAAACTCGCCTTCGGTCCATTCAACAAACATAAGTTCGTAGTGAATGGTATTTTTTCTAGAGACGGTGTGGACATAATATCGGGAAGTGGAAGAACGAATCCTGACAGCGTTAACGTTGACGACGTTACTACTAACAATGTCGTATCCCTCGGCTGGCATTATAATCCGAACCCCGGATTCCTCTCGAAGACTACTTTTTCGTGGTACAGAAACAGCGGCGACAATAATTTCGACGGAGATATTATCGATCCGTTAATCGACAAGGAAAACCTGACTCTCGGTCAGAGAGACAGCCTGAAAGCTATCGGCGCCTTGCTCGGATTTGATTTTAAATCCAGGTACGCGTTCAGAAAATTCTCCCTCGGTAACAGGTCAGTTCTCGTGCGCGGTGCAAACAAATACGAATTCGGTGGTGCGATTGACGTGATACGAAACGACCTGTCATATGCTCTCGATCTCGACGAAAATTTCAAGGCGTTCATCAGGTCATTCCCGAACGCCGCGGCGCTGCTCGAGGATTTCGAAATACAGGGAAAGGACAATTACCGCGGCAGCGCTTACGGGCTTGCCCGTTTTGAAATTGGAAAGCGTTTCTTTTACCAGCCTTCCCTCAGGGTTGATTACTATTCGTTCCTGAAGGAAATTTATTTGTCGCCGAGATTCAATGTAGGTTACGCCTTTAATCCGATTACAACTCTCCGCGCATCCGTCGGTTTGTATTATCAGTCTCCGGGTTATGAAAAATTCATCGATAACCAGACGTTTTATGATTTTACGAGCCCGCAGGTAAATGACCTAAAAGCCGAACGTTCGGTCCATTTCATACTCGGACTCGACAGGTGGCTTGACAATTTCTGGCTGCTGAAAGTGGAAGGGTATTATAAAATATTCGATAACCTTATAGTCCAGCAGAAACTTACCGGATATCGATATCAATATTTTCTCATGGACCCGAACAATACTGACCCCGAATACAAAAAGAATCCCGTTAACTGGGTACGTTCGTCTGAAAAACTTCCGTTCGATTCGCTTACCGCGATACCGACTAACAACGGAACCGGCAATGCCTACGGTTTTGAAATAAGTCTCGAAAAAAAATACACGGGTCCCGATACAAAATTCTACGGGTGGGTGAATTATTCCTACTCTCACGCTGTTCGTCAGCGCTACAATCTTGAAAACTTGTTCAGGTTCGACCAGACTCACAACATAAACATTGTTTTGAATTACAGAATTAACCGGTGGCTGGAACTGGGTGTGCGCTGGAATTATTCAACTAACTTTCCTTTCACGCCTCCTGTCGGTGTTACTCCCAGGATTGCGTTCGATTCGCTCGTCGTCAATCCTTTCACAAATCAGGTTATATTCAATCTTGATTACGGTTCGGATGGTAACAGATTTTCTGATAGGAAGCCCGCGTATCACAGGCTCGACTTAAGGCTTTCCGCGTATACAAAATTCTGGGGTGCCGACTGGTCTTTTTATCTTGACGTAATTAATGTTTACAACCGAAAGAACGTTTTATCATACTCGAATTCCATCTCAAGCGACTTGACAATAAAAAGAAAAATTACAGGTATGATTCCTATACTGCCGACTCTCGGAATCAGCGCAAGATTTTGATTATT
>DATMXZ010000325.1:0-7317 GCA_035561235.1 Ignavibacteria bacterium | reverse complement strand
ATATAAGATAATTGTCAAACTTTTAATAAATTCAATTGTCATAATTTAGAACAATAAAAAAATGTAAAAGTTCAAGAGTGAAGCGGGTTACAGGCCGAAAAGTTTTTCGGAAAGTGTGTAGGGATCGGTTTCTTTGTTCAGTATTTTATCGATGTTCTGATTCAGTATCTCACGGTTTTTTTCGTTCCAGAAATTATTTCTTAGTCCGGTCTCAACGATTTCGATGATTTCATTCTCAATCTGTGAGCGTCTCTTTTTAAGCAGCATGCCTGAAGTTTCCAGATATTTTTTGTGCGATAAAATTTCATCGAGCAGTTCGACAGTTCCGGTGTTTCTCGAAGCGACTGTCTTGATTACATTTATCTCCCTGCTGTGTTCGCCGGGCATTCTCAGATGAAGCATGTTCTTTAGTCCCGTTATGATTTCGTCGGCACCCTGCCTGTCGGATTTGTTTATTACGAATATGTCCGCAATCTCCATCAACCCCGCTTTCATCGCCTGTATGGAATCCCCCGATTCCGGCACCAGCGCGACGACTGTCGTGTCCGCCGTTTCAGCGATGTCGAGTTCCGATTGTCCTACTCCGACAGTTTCCATAATAATGAAGTCTTTTCCGGAAGCGTCGAGAATGCTGCATACATCATTAACGCTCCTGCATAAACCTCCGAGGCTGCCTCGTGTAGCCATAGAACGGATGAAAACATTTTCGAGAAGCGATGAATCGGTCATTCTGACCCTGTCGCCAAGAAGCGCGCCGCCCGTGAACGGACTCGTTGGGTCAACCGCTATAACTCCTACCTTGTATCCGTCTTTAACGAGCAGTGTTACGAGGCAGTCCGTTATCGTGGATTTGCCCGCGCCCGGAGGGCCGGTTATTCCTATTTTGTACGCATTGCCCGTGTGACTGTAAAGGCTTTTAAGAACCAGATGCTTGTTGTCCTGATTATTCTCGATATAAGAGATTGCGCGGGATATTGTTCGCTTATCCCCGCCGATTATTTTATCGATATTCTCCTTCGTGAGGTTCATTTCCCGCTGTTTGCCCTGAACCAGCCGCAGGTTTCCGCCAAACCGTCTTCTATTCCGTAAACCGGTTTCCACCCGAGAATCTTCTCGGCTTTTTTAAAGGAGATGACGCTTCTCTTTTGCTCTCCGTTGACCGCGGGCGCATGCTTTGCCGGTGTTCTTGAATTTAAATTCTTAATTATTAAATTGGTCAACCGGGAAATGCTCGTCTCTGTTCCGGTTGATATGTTAAAAATGTCAGAGCCCCTGAAATTCAGTGCTTTAACGTTCGCTGAAACGACGTCTTTTACGTAAATAAAATCCCTCGTGTTTTTTCCGCTTCCGTTAATGACCGGCGCTTTGCCGGAAATAATTTTTCTGCAGAAAATCGATACAACGCCCGATTCTCCGCCCGAACTTTGTCTCGGACCGTAAACGTTGCTGTACCTGAGCGCGACGTAATTCAGTTTGTGATATTTCTTGTAGAACGCGAGATATTTTTCGATGGAGAGTTTCGATATTCCGTACGGCGATATTGGATTAAGCGAATGAGTTTCGGAGGCGGGAAAAAACAACTGCTCCCCGTAAACCGCTCCGCCTGAAGATGCGAAAATAAATTTCCTGATTCCGTATTTGACTGATAACTGAAGAAGCCTTAACGTGGCAAGTATGTTCGTTTCGGCGTCTGCAAGGGGATTCAAAATTGATACTCTCGGATTTATCTGCGCTGCGTGGTGATTAATAACATCGAACTTGCCTTTTTTGAAAATCTTATCCAGGTCGCCTCCGAGAATGTCAGTGTTGTGGAACCGGCATTCCCTGTTCAGGTTGTTCAGGTTTCCCGCAGACAGGTTGTCAATAATAGTAACGCTGTGTCCGAGCCTGACGTATTCGTCGGCAATATTCGAACCGATGAATCCCGCGCCGCCGGTTATTAGTATCTTCAATTTAGGCATCGTTTTTAATTTTATTGAACTTGTATCCGATATCTTTTCTGAAATACATATTTTCGAAACCGATTTTTTCAAGACCTTCATATGCTTTCTTCAATGCTGACTCGATAGATTCGGGACTGAATCCCACCACAGATAGAACTCTTCCGCCTGACGTGAGGATGCTTTTTTTATCTGATGAATATTTTGTTCCCGAATGAATGACTAAAACGTCGTCTGCAGTTGAGTCGAGCCCGCTTATTACCTTACCCGTTTCGTATTTATCCGGATAACCGCCGGAGGCGGCTACTACGCACCCCGAAAAAAGCCGCCGGGTCTCAAGTTTGTAATTCCTGATGTTTCCTTCCGATGCAGCAATTAGAAGTTCAAGAAAATCGGACTTAATAAGTGGAAGAACAGACTGCGTTTCGGGGTCGCCTAACCTGCAGTTGAATTCAACGACAAACGGTCGGCGATTATTCCTGTCGCCGCTAATCATTAAACCGCAATAAAGGCAGCCGATGTATTTTCGCCCTTCTTCTTTCAATCCCCGTAACGCGGGTTCAATTATGAGTTCCTTAATTTTTTCTTTTGTATCCGTATCAATAAGTCCGTCCGCGGGGGCATAGGAACCCATTCCTCCCGTATTCTTTCCCGTATCTCCTTCTCCGATTCTTTTGTGGTCCTGAGCCGCAGGCAGTATAACGTAATCTTCACCGTCCGTAACCGCGAAGACTGATATTTCAAATCCTTCGAGAAATTCTTCTATTATGAAACTGCTGCCTGACTCTCCGAATATTTTCTGCGAGGTAAGTTCGAGTATGAACTCCGAAGCCTCGGATTCGTTCTGAGCGATGCAAACACCCTTGCCTGCCGCCAGTCCGTCCGCTTTGATAACAACAGGAAAATTCAGCGATTTTATGAATGATGCCGATTCGTCCTGATTAGCGCTGCTGAATGATTTGAACCTCGCGGTCGGAATTCCTCGCCTCATCATGAACTCTTTCGCGAAAATCTTGCTCGTCTCAATTTCGGCAGCCGATTTAGAAGGTCCGAAGACTTTAATTCCGTTTTCCGTGAATATATCCGTTATGCCAAGCGAAAGGGGAATCTCGGGTCCGACAACTGCAAGGTCAATACTTTCTGATTTTGCGAACTTAAGGAGTCCCTCGATGTCTGTCGGTTTTATGTCAACAGGAATCGCGGTTTTGTCAATGCCGGGATTACCAATCGTGCAGTATAACGTTGAGCGGGAATTAATATACGATTCCGATTCGCTGATTTTCAGAGCGATAGAGTGCTCTCTTCCTCCGTTTCCGACTAAAAGAATTTTCATTTTATTCTATGTCAACAAGATAATTTAATTCCTTTGCGAGTTCGGCGGTCATCGTCTTCCTGTCGTATTGGCGCACGAGTTCCTCATTAGCCGCGGGCATTTCGTTCTTTTCAAATAACCTGTAATAATCGTAAATCGCTCCTGCAATGTTAGCAGGATTTTCATCAGGAACGAATCTTATCGCTTTATAATCCTGGAGTATCTTTTTAGTTACGCCTTCGGGTATGCACGCCAGTATGTTCTTCTTGCTGCCTATATATTCGCCGATTTTCCCCGGCATAGCCGCGTCTTCGTTCTCGCCTCTGCTGATTAGAAGAAAAAGAAGGTCCGAAGCGAGTATGTACTTTATGCATTCGTGGTGATTAACGTAACCGGGAAGGTTCAATGTGTCGAGTATGTTGAGATGTTTCGCGTAACTCAGATGCTCTTTCGTAAAAATGCCGAGAAAAAGAAATTCAACTTTGTTCCTCAGACCGGGATGCTCGCTTAACAATATCCGTATCGCGTCGAAATAAAACTTCGGATTCCGGGTGTAAAAACTACCCGAATATGTAATCCTCATCTTGTTTGTAAGCGGAAGTTTCTTTGTCAGCGCCTGCTCAAAATCCTCGCTGTCGTATCCGTGCGGAAAAATTTTGATATCGTTGTAGCCGATGTTGTTGTAACGCCTTATAATGAATTCTTTAACCCTTCTGTTAGTAGTCAGAATAATGTTCGAATCTTTCACAACTTTCCTTTCCCTGCTCACGTTCATCGTTTTGTGAATCGGGGTTGGATAGAAATTCAAAACCGGACTGTCAACCCAGGCGTCCCTGTAATCGAGCACGAGCGGTATCTTATATTTCCTTTTTACTTCCTGCCCGATTAGAAAATCAGTATACGGCGGCGCGGTCGCGTATACAATCTGAAAACCGTCGTACTTTTCCCAGAGTCGGTCAATCGTCTTTAAAGCTTTGTTTTTCCAGAGTATTTTACTGTCGGGCACGAAGAAGAACTGCGAAATTATGCTCCTGATTTTTCTGAATCTCTCTTTAGGTACACGTGTCACGATTTTCGACACGTTCATGGGCTTTTTCCCCGTTCTTTCAATTATAATTCCGTTGTTCAATGCTTCATCCAGAAGATGTTCATCGATCGCATAATATTTCCTCGGGTTAATCGTTAATACAACAGGCTGCCAGTTGTGTCGTGTAAGGTATTTGGCGAATTTCAACGTTCTCTGCACGCCGCCCATGCCCATCGGAGGAAAGTAATATGAAATAATTAATACTCGGTTCACCGTATCTGTTTTGATATATTTGAGAATGCTTAAATTACCTAAATTAAGAAAAATTTTCAATTCATGACGGCAAAGGAAAGCGTCGGTAAATATAAGTGTATTAAGGTATGGCGATTTTTTTACTATATTTAAGCATCATCAAGCAAATTGATTAAATGAGTAAAGCAGACATTCTAATTGTTGAAGACGATAAACTTACCGCTTCAGTGCTGCGTAAGTATCTGGAAAAGAACAATTATAATGTTACACACGTAATCGAGGACGGCTTGACGGCTGTCGAGAAGGCGCTGCTTACCAAGCCCGATTTGATTCTTATGGATATTTTTCTTAAGGACAGCATCGACGGGATTGAAGTCGCAAGAAGAATTAAGACGAAAGTTGACATTCCCGTTATATTCCTTACCGCGGACTCAAGCAGCGACACGATTCAGAGGGCGAAAATAACGGAACCGTTCGGCTATCTCGTTAAACCCGTCGACAGTTCGGTGCTGATGACGAATATAGACCTGACGCTCCGCAAGCAGATTTCCTATAACAAGAAAATTATGGAAACTCTGCAACAGGCAAACGACGAACTCGAGAGAAGGGTTAATGAAAGGACAAACGAACTGTTCGAGGCGAATGAGGTATTAAAAAATGAGATTGCTCAAAGGAAACTTGCAGAGGAAGAACTTCGGAAAGCCGACACGCTTGCGACTATCGGCAAGATGTCTGCCGTTCTGGCGCACGAAATAAGAAACCCTCTGAATTCAATAAAAATTAACGCTGACATACTTCACGAAACCGCTGTGCTTACTGAGAACCAGAGAAAGAGAATAAAGATTATTCGCAAGGAGGTCGAAAGACTTAACAATCTCGTTAAGGACGTTCTGATGTTTTCAAGGCAGAGCGAACTCGTTTTAATCGACCTAAGCCTGAAAAACCTCATCGACGGCTTATACCAACAGATGATAAATATACTCGAAGAGAAAAAAATTGATTTCAAAAACAGTATTGGCGACGTCAGAATAAAAGGCGATTTCGAAAAACTGAAACAGGTGTTTTTAAACCTGATACTGAACTCGATTGACGCGATATTTGAGGACGGCAGGATAGAGATTTCGTCTGTTACTGACAATGGCTCCGGTAAAATCTATATTTCCGTGACAGATAACGGCTGCGGTGTCGCGAATCCGGACAAGATGTTCGATCCGTTTTACACGTCAAAAAATCTCGGAACCGGACTCGGTTTATCTATATCGCAAAACATAATAAAGCAGCACAACGGGGAACTCGTGCTTCATTCAAGCAAGCCCGGCGAGACTGTATTTCATATAATTCTACCTTATTACAACTGAAGGAAAACAAATGGAGAAAATTCTATTAATTGACGATGAAGTCGACGCTCTTGAATCGCTAGCGTCATGGTTCGAAGAACTCGGCTACGAGACATACAAGGCGTCAACGGGGTATGACGGCATCGACCTCGTTAAGAAAATAAATCCCGATGTTGTTATATCAGATATACAGATGCCGGATATTTCCGGACTCGAAGTTTTATCGATGATTAAAGACTACGACGAGACAATTCAGGTGATTATGATAACGGCTTTCGACGATATGGACACAACTATTAAGGCGATGCAAAAGGGCGCTTACGATTATATCGCCAAGCCGCTGGACATAAAAAGACTTGAGATGACAATGAAACGGGCACTTGAGAACAAGAGCCTCAGCAGAAAACTCGAACTCATGGCACCGACACTTAAAGCTGAAGTTGACATTAACAGGCTGCTCGTCGGAAAAACACCCGTGATGAGGGAAATTTTTAAGAAAATCGGACAGGCCTCCGCTAATAAAGTAACTGTTCTTATTCAGGGTGAAAGCGGTACAGGAAAGGAATTGATAGCAAAGATTATTCATTCAAGCGGTTTGACAAAAAATGAGCCTTTCGTCGCTATAAACTGCACGGCGCTTCCCGAAAACCTGCTTGAAAGCGAATTGTTCGGTCACGTCAAAGGCGCTTTCACGGACGCCATAAAGGATAAAAAAGGTAAATTCGAACTCGCGGGGGAAGGCACGATTTTCCTTGACGAAATTTCGGAAATGTCCTTCAACCTTCAGGCGAAACTCCTGAGAGTTCTGCAAGAACACGAGTTCGAAAGAGTAGGCGGCGAAAACATTATACCACTCAAGGCAAGAGTGATTACCGCAACTAATACTGACTTTCATAAACTTGTTACTCAGGGCAAATTCCGCGAGGATTTGTATTACAGGCTCAGCGTGTTTACTATCGTGTCGCCGCCCCTGAGGGAACGCAGGGAAGATATTGAACTTCTCGTGAAACACTTTCTTGAAAAAATCAACCTCACGCTTCACAAAAATGTTCGTAAAATCCCTTCCGAAGTAATGTCTATGCTCGTCAAACACGAATGGAAAGGAAATGTTAGGGAACTCGAAAATACTTTAATGCAGGCGGTCGTTCTTTCGAAAGGCGATGTGCTCGAAAAGGAAAATATACTCCTCAGGAAATACAGCAACGATTACGAAGACCTCATTAACAATGATAATATACCTCTGGAAGAACTCGAAAAACTTTATCTGAAAAGGATACTCGATAAAACAAACTGGAACGTCAAGGAAGCCTGCGAAATTCTCAAGATTAGCAAAGCCACAATATACAGAAAGATTGAACAATTCAATCTTAAAGAAGGCAGCAATTGAAATAATCTCAAAATGAGAACAATATCTCAATTTGAAATATAAAAAGCCTTCTTTTATCTCAG
>DATMXZ010000324.1:0-8138 GCA_035561235.1 Ignavibacteria bacterium | reverse complement strand
GTGCAGAATGTTCGAATCATTGTTATTGATATCAGAGAATTATTACGTAAATATGCTGCTGATAAAATCTCTCACAAAATATATTTCGGTTTAACTACTCCTTTGCCCTCACTCCTTCTCTTTCTCCTTAATATTTTTTTCAAGTGTGTTCAGGATTTTGTTCAGGCTGTCGAGGCGGTTTTGAGTTTCCTTCAGGCTCCTGAATCTTTTTTCGTATTCGACTTCGAACTGCTCCTTGTTCCAGTAGCCGATGTCTTCAAAATATCCCTTGAAGAAGAAATTATGTTTCAGGGCTTCCATATTCTGATTGAAACTGAACGCGCCGTTCTCAAGATTGTTCGCGGTTATCTTCGCCGACTCGACAGTCTTCTTCAGGTTGTTCGCGAAAGCGGTGTCCGTCAGCAGGGTTCCGATGAAACTCTGGTTCGAGTTCAACTTGCTTGTTATATCCGTCAGGTTGTTCACGGTCTTGTTGAGTTCTTTCGTCAGCGTTCCGAAATCAGTCGCGATGTTTTCGACAGCGCCGCCGAAGTTCGAGAATATTTTATTCAGGTTCGCAGACTGAGACGAAAAACTAAGAAGTACGTTGTTCACCGACTGATAAAGCGAATCGTTCGTAAGCAACTGCCCGACCGTTCCTTCGCCCCTGTTTATTCTTGAAGTGATTTCGGCGAGGTCCTTCGTGATTTTCGTCGCGTTGTCGCCCGTCTCTTTGAGCGACTTCATAATGTCCTCGGCGGTCAGCGGTTTCACCGAAACGAGAACCGCGCCGCTTTCAATCTCGGGAAGATTCGGAGAGCCCGCTGATATATCTATCACCTTGCTTCCTACGAGACCTTCGGACACAATCGAAACCTTTGAATCGGATTTTATGAACTGCCTTACTTCCGTCTCCACTCTCATCACGACTTCAATCTTATTGCCTTCGACTATGTTTATGTCCTTCACGCTGCCTACGTTTATTCCCGAATACGTAACGTTCGTTCCTTCCTTCAGCCCCGACACGTTCTCGAAATAAGTCACGACCTTGATTGTCGAAGTGAACAAATTCTCGTTGCTTCCGATGTAAAAAATCAGAAACGTGAACAGCCCTATTCCCGCAAGCGTGAACAGCCCCGTATAAAAAGTCTTCCTGTTATCCTGATTCATTATTTTGATAATTTTTTATTCAAAGAATGATTTTATGAATTCATCCCCGTCGCTCTTTACTTCTTCGTAATTTCCCGTTTTTATGAAACGCCCATCCTTCAGAACCGCGATTCTGTCCGCGGTTATCCTCACGCATTCCATATCGTGCGTTATTACAACCGACGTCATTCCTCTTTCTTTCTGTACTCCGCGTATCAAGCCGCTGATTTCCCTCGACGTGCCCGGGTCGAGCCCCGTCGTCGGCTCGTCGTACAGCAGTATTTCCGGCTGCAATATTAACGTCCGCGCGAGCCCGATTCTTTTTCTCATTCCGCCCGAAAGTTCCGAGGGCATCTTGTCAATCGCATCCGCAAGCCCCACTTCACGAAGAGCGTTTTCGACTTTTGAATTCAGTTCTTTCCTTTCCAAACCGTAATGCCTCTTCAGCGGAAATTCGAGATTCTCCCTGACGCTCATCGAATCGTACAACGCACCGCTCTGAAAAAGAAAACCCGTCCTTTTTCTGAAATCGAGAAATTCCCTTTCGCCGAGCGTGTTTATGTCTTTACCGAAAACTTTTATTACGCCTTCGTCAGGCTTAATCAGCCCGATAATGCACTGGAGTATCACCGATTTGCCCGAACCCGATTTCCCGAGCACGACAATTGTCTCGCCTTTTCTAACCGCGAGGTTGACTCCTTTTAAAATCGATGCCGTGCCGAATGATTTCTTCAGTCCTTCAAGTTCGATAATATTTTCATCAGGAGGTTTCATAATAAAGTCGAAATCTGCACCATAATTAAATCGATTAGAATTATAAGGAGCGAAGCGAGCACTACGGACGCGTTCGCGGCGATTCCAACGCTCTCCGTTCCCCGCGAGCAGTTGTATCCCTTGAACGAGCCGACTATGCCGATTGTAAAACCGAAGAAAAATGTTTTCACGAATGACGGCAGAACGTCATCGAAACCAAGCACGTCAAGCGCTATCGTGAAATACAATCTCAGATTCGTGTCGCTCATAAGTTTCATCGCGATGTATCCGCCGTAAAGCGCGAGCGAGTTCGCGAACACTATTAAGAGAGGAACTCCGATTGTCGCAGCCACCACCCTCGTTACAACAAGGTAACTGAACGGTCTCACTGCCGAAACCTCCATCGCGTAAATCTGTTCGGTAACCTTCATCGAGCCGAGTTCGGCGCCGATTGCAGAGCCCATCTTGCCCGCGCATATAAGCGAAATTATTACGGGACCGATTTCCCTGAGAATCGAGACAGAGAGAAGCGAAGGTATAAGCGCGTCCGCTCCGAAACTGCCGAGCGTCGGCTTCAACTGAAGCGCGAGCGTTAATCCGATTATCAGACCCGTTATGCTAACAAGCGGCAGCGACTTCACTATCAGAAAATAAAACTGCCTGATTATCTCTTTTATTTCAAAAGGCGGACGCGCCGCCTCCCTGAAGAAACGAAGGCTGAATCTGATTATTAATCCCGCTTCGATAATCTTTCCGCGTATGTTCTCCGTTCCGTTATTCACTAAAACCCTTCCCTCCTGATTTTCTTGTCAATGAACGGATTCGCGATTCCGACCATCACGCCGAATGAAAAATCGTACAGCGAATTGAACTTGTCGTTCACCACGCTCGTGTACCTGAACTTCACGTGCGGGAAAATAAGCATCTTGTGATTCCTGATTGAATATCCGAATCCGACTTCAGGCGATATGCCGCTCCTCGTAAAATCGGTGAAATACGACAAGCCCAGCGTTATGGCCGAAGTCGATTGGAACGTGTTCGACGGTTTAAGATTCTTCAGAAGATAATCGTACTTGTATCCCAGACGAAACTGCTGCGAATTGTTTGACCTGAATATATATGCGTAATCGAATGATATCCTGTGCTCGCCGAAATTTCCGAATCCGACCGAAAATTCCTTGTTTATCCCGAGATTAATCTTGTGATTGTCTATCAGAAGTATGGGATTCAGCAGGTACAAAACCGCCGCGAACGCTATCGAATAAGGAAGGTACGATTCGGTTATGTTCTCGGGCGACTGAAGTTTGTATGAATTAATCTGCGGATTTTCCTGAGCATACACACAGTTCAGCATTAAAGACAAAACGGCGATATTCAGAATAATCTTCATCCGCATACAGAAATGATAAAAATTTATTTATTTAATGTATATGTAAAAACAAAATTATTAAATGGAAAATGGTATCGGCAATTAAACAAGAGAAGCGTCCGTAAATTCAAGAAACCGCTTATTTCGCGTTCTGCGTTTTCAGTATTTCATTCCACGCTTTCGGAGAATACATGTTGTAAATTTCTTTCCTGAATCCGTTGTAATAAAGCGCTCCCCAGACGGGAGTCGTTGGATAATAATAAAGGTCCTTCGAGAACATATCGAGTATTCCGGGAAACTCGAATGATGCGTAATGCTTGTTGAGATAGTTTTTCACGAAGTCGGCGAGTTCTTTCGTAATCCTGTTTACGAGATAACACGGGTAAACCGCTACCATCGACCCGAGTCCTACGGGAATGCTTTTCGGAAGCGACATAGCGTAGTTGAAACTCTCACGGCTGAACAATTCGAAATTCTTTACGTCCGGCGTTTCCGCGTACTTGATGAACGAGTATGTGTTAGACTGCCCGAACTTCGACAGTTCGACTCTCGTTCTCCTGTAAGCCCTGTCAAACAGCCAGTTCGGCTCGGATGCAATCCGCTCCATTCCGAAATACTTCATCCATCCGTCCAGCGCGGACAGGTATTCTTCGACTTCTTTTGTCATTATGAGGTTTGATTTTCTCAAACATACAAAATCCGTGAATAAAGTTCTTCCTATTTATGCGGATAAAAAAATCCGTCAGGCCGAAAGACCTGACGGATAAATATTAATCGATTTCGATTCTTCTTGTTACAGGCGCCGCCGAATGAATTGCTTAATAACCGTCATCCTTTTTATAACCGCTTCCCTTCCGGTTATGTAGTACATTTATTAAGTAATTCCGTAATTTATTCAAATACGCCTCGCTTCACTTGCAGAGAACCATTTTTCTAATTGACGAAAATCCTCTTCCTGTTTGGATTTTATAAAAATACACTCCCGAAGAAAACCTTCCCGCGTCAAAATTTACGCTGTATGAACCCGGCGACTTCATTTCATCGATTATCGTCGCGATTTCTTTGCCTCTAATATCGTAAATTTTTACCACAACATTCGTTAATTCGGATATGTCGAATTTTATCGTCGTCACAGGATTGAAAGGATTCGGATAATTCTGATACAGCGCGTAATCTGATATTACCGGATTTCCGGAATTAATTCCCGTCACGCCTCCTGTAACAGTTTTGATTATTATCCCGCCGTTTCCGGTAATCCAGCCGGTATTGTCATTTATAAAGAAAATACCCTCATACATCTGCGCCGGATGCGGCGTCGATATTTCCGTCCAGTTTAATCCGCCGTTTGTTGATTTGATAGTCTTGTTTCCGATGAAGTATCCTGTGTTAACCGACGGAAAACACATTTCGAAGTACATCTGATACATGCCAGCCCCGGATGTTGAATTCCAGGACACTCCTCCGTTCTGAGTTCTTGAAATCGAGTATGATGAAGCATCATTGAAAAAACCCTGGCTCGTGTTTTTCATGAAGATTCTGTATATAGAATAACTCTGCTCCTGCACGCTTAATAAAACCGTCCAGTTGATACCTGCGTTATAAGTAACCCTTACTTCGGAATAGTTCGTACCGTAAGGAGGCGGATAAGGTATAGTGTATACTCCGCAAATCCATCCTGTGTTTTCGTCAACGAATGACATGCGCCTGACCGCGATGCCCACACTGCTCTGTGCCCAGGTCTGACCTGCGTCTGTCGTTTTGAATAACGTTCCGGCTTTGTAATAGAATCCCGTGTTAAAATTAATGAAATTTACATCTTTGGTCGCTGATGTGTATTGTGACGGTATTTCTCTCATTATCCAGTTTGCTCCTGAATTGACCGAGAAGAGCAACGTATCGTTGTTACGCGACGCTATTACTATTGAATCCGGCCCGAACAGCCTTATATAATCAAAAGTGTTCGTAAAAGGACAGGGAACGGAGAACCAGTTTATTCCTCCGTTTGTGGTTTTGCGTATGATACCGCCGCTTCCGGCAGCAAATCCTGTATTAACGTTGCTGAAGCAAACCGCGTTAATGCTTTCTGAAGTGCCGCTGCTCTGTTGTATCCATGCCTGCGGAAGGCAGTCAAAAAAAGCAATGATGGATATCAGAATAAGAATCGTGCTTTTTTTCATAAAGCACTCCTTTCCAATAAAATTGATTCTGATATTATTTTACAAGCACCATCCTCTTTATATCTTCGAAATTATCCGCGCGCAATTTATAAAAATATATTCCGCTTGATAAATAACCCGCGTCAAAATTTACGCTGTATGAACCGGCCTGATTATGACCGTTAAACAGTGTCTTCACTTCTCGCCCGCGTATGTCGTAAATCTTAATGGTAACTTCCGAACTTTTCGGCAAATCGAATTTTATCGTCGTCACGGGATTGAAGGGATTCGGATAATTCTGATGTAATGCGAATTTATCCGGCATCGACGCGCCTTCGTTCTGTACCGCTGTCGGAGTTGACATTAATTTGATTTCCCATATACCGCTGCCGTGTGTCAAAGCCCTTAGTTTTCTGCTAACGGGAACGTATGACAAGTCGAATACAATTGAGTAAGGCATACCCTTCCGATATTCTCCCCACACCGCGCCGCCGTTCGTGCTTGCGTAAATGCTGAGGTCGTTTCCGCAATAAAGATTGTTCGGGAATAACGGGTCAACGAAGACCGACTGAGTAGGAATGTCGGGCAGGTTGTTAGTTATGTTCGACCAGTTTAATCCCGCATTCGTCGACTTATAGATGTGTCCCGTTCCGAACCCGCCGAATGTAACATAAACCTCGCTCGCCTTGTACGGATTCGCGAGCATTCTTGTCGGATACCTGTTCGGCAATGAACCCGTAATATTCGTCCACGAAGTTCCGCCGTTAACCGAACGCCAGACTGATGCGCTGACGGATGTTCCAGGAGTTACGCCGACGTAAATCGTGTCCGTTGACTTCCAGGATGTAGTCATCGACAATGCTTTACCGCCTCCGAAATTCAAAAGTGATGCGGAGAAACTCGTTCCTCCATTAGTCGATTTGTAAAAATCCGTGCCGCCTACATAAAGTATATTGGGATTCGAAGGACATAATACGAACGGGGTATTAAAGCAATAATATGTGTTTGAACCCGAATTCGGAACATCCAGGTAACTGAAACTGACTCCTCCGTTCGTTGATCTCGCTATGTCTCCGCAGGTGTACTCGGTGTAGCATATCTGAGGATTGGAAGAATGTACCTGGCTGCATAAACCGTCGCCGCCGAAAGTCTTGTACCAGGCCGTCGTTCCCTGATAAAACGCGGCTCTGTTGTCCTGCAATCCGCCGAGACAGAAAACGGAATCAGTAAATGAATTCCCGAGGGTCGCGTAAAACTGCGATGTAACGTAGCCGCCGTTGCAGGAATAAAATGTGTTTCCGAAATCATTCGACCTGTACAACCCGCCGTCTGCCGCTATATATACCTTGTTAGGGTCCTTCGGATTGTCGATGTAGTAATGAACGTCCGCGTGAACAAAGTTAGAAGGTCCCTCAGGCTGTCCCGGAGGCGTTGCGCCCGTGTTCCACGCTGACCAACTTGACTTAGTCGTGAAACTCGCTCCGCTGTTCGTTGACTTCTCCACGTTTAACGTTCCGAGAAGTATCGCGCTGGAATCGTTCGATTTCACAAGGTGCCCCTGATTGTACCAGCCCTGATTTCCCGAAGGAACGCTCGTCGAACCCACCGTCCAGGTTGTTCCTCCGTTCGTGCTCCTGTAATATCCCACGTATGATGTCACGTCATTTGCGATGTTCGCGTATATATAATTTGGATTCCTCCCGTACATCGCCAGAGTCGCTTTTCCCGACCAGGTCGAAGGAAGCCCGCCTGAAAGTTTTGTCCAGTTAAGCCCGCCGTTTGTCGATTTGTAAATGCCTACGTTTGCGTTTGGAATGTCGTTTGAAAGATTTCCGATAGACGCGTAAACTACATTGGTATCGACAGGATTTATTAGCAAATCCATCGCCATCTGATAATTGAGTATGCTCGACCACGTTCCGCCGGCGTTGTATGACTTGTAAACTCCTTCGCTCGTTGCGGAATATATAATGTTCGGATTCCGCGGATTTATCATCACCTTCCAAACACCCCTCTGGTTGTTGTACGACCAGTCGAGTGATTTCGTCCAGGTGAGACCTCCGTTCGTCGTTTTTAAAATACCTATCCCGTACATCCCTCTCGTAACGCGTATGTTAACACCGTTGTTTACGGAATACTGGTAGCCGTAATTCTCGCCTGTGCCTATGTACATTATGTTGTGATTCACGGAATCAATCGCGATTGAACTTACCGCGAGGCTCGGATAGCCCGTGTTTATAAGCGTCCACGCGTTCGCGCCTATCCCGCCTGAAGTCGATTTCCACAATCCTCCCGATGCCGAGCCGATGAATACTATCGAAGTGTCATCAGGATGTATGGCAAGCGCTATGCTCCTGCCGCCGATATTATTCGGTCCTATTGACGTCCACGTATCGGCTGCCTTATCAAACGTACCCGATAACTCTTTTTGTGTGTGTTCAAAAGCCTTGTAATATTTGTCTTGAGGAATATCCGTGTCCGGATACGCCCTAATCTCGCTCAAAAACTGCAAGGCCGTCATTACGCCGCTCGGCTTTGCCTTAACCTCAGGCTTTTCGTCCGATTTGTTCAGGAAAAATATAACTAAAACCGCTGCTATTAAAGCAGGGAAGATGGGAATTATATATTTTGCTTTCATCGCTTTGATTAATTATAATCAAACGTAAATGAACATAAACTAAAATTCAATACAAAATTCCAATTCAGATAATCTTCCTTCCAAAACTTTTATT